>SLKB01000115.1 GCA_007134805.1 Paracoccaceae bacterium | reverse complement strand
CTTTTCCAGACCAAGAAAGCGCCGGATACCTCCTACGAAATCCGCGACATCCTCATCGGAAAAGGCATTGGCAAGCGACAGCATCCGCTTTTCGTGTCGGATCTTGGCGAAACCCTCGCTGGGGGTTGCACCGATCTGCGTGCTGGGGCTGTCGTCGCGCTGCAGATGAGGAAAACGTGCCTCAATCTGCTGGTTTCGGGTGCGCAGATGGTCGAACTCGGCATCTGTCAGAAACGGGGCGTCATCACGGAAATAGGCGCGACTGGCGCGCTGCAGGATCTCCGCAAGACGAACCAGTTCGTCACTGGCTTGCGCTTCGGTCAATCGTTCAGGACTGATCGCCCCGAAAGGGGCACCGTCATTCGTGCTGTCGTCACTCACATCCATGTTCCCGGGACCAGATCGCTGGGCGGCTCAAGAACAAGGTGATAGGCGCAGGGTCAGGCCAGGTCCAGCAAGATCAGGGGCGCGCGGTCACGCGGATATGGCATTCCGGGTGGCGACTTCGGAACCGGCCTCGGGGTCGCGCAGGACATAGCCCCGGCCCCAGACAGTGTCGATGTAGTTCTCGCCGCCAGTCGCCTCGGAGAGTTTCTTGCGCAGCTTGCAGATGAACACATCGATGATCTTCAGTTCCGGCTCGTCCATGCCGCCATAGAGATGGTTGAGGAACATCTCCTTCGTGAGCGTCGTGCCCTTGCGCAGGCTCAGTAGCTCCAGCATCTGATATTCCTTGCCGGTCAGATGCACGGCCTGACCGCTGACATCGACGGTCTTGGCATCAAGATTGACCGCGATCTTTCCGGTCTTGATCACGGACTGGGCGTGGCCCTTGCTGCGGCGGATGATCGCGTGGATGCGGGCGACCAGTTCTTCACGGTGGAAGGGTTTGGTGAGATAATCATCGGCGCCACAACCGAAACCGCGCAGCTTGGTATCGGTGTCGGCTTCCCCTGTCAGGATCAGGATCGGCGTGTCGATCCGCGCGAGCCGCACCTGGCGGAGCACATCGAGGCCCGCCATGTCCGGCAGGTTCAGGTCGAGCAGGATAAGGTCGTAATCATAGAGCTTGCTCAGCTCGATCGCGTCCTCGCCCATGTCGGTGCAGTAGACGTTGAAGTTGGAGTGGGTCAGCATGAGCTCAACACTCCGCGACGTTGTTGGGTCGTCTTCTACCAGCAGCACACGCATCGGATTCTCCTTGCTCGGTGTTAACTTACCTTCCCACGGAAAAGTTAACTCTCCATTACCGAACATAACCGGAGACATTTATCAACTTAAAGTTGTCTAAACTTCTGCAATGCAGTGACTTTCAGCGCCTCCACCCCGTGTTTTCTGACAGAATTGCACCAGAATGCGAATTCTTCCTCGGAAAGCGAATAGCGTTCGAGAGCAGCCTTACGCGACAGCAACCCTGATTCGACCGCCTGAATGACGATCGCCTTGCGACTTGCAACCCAGCGACGCGTATCCTTGGGCGGAAGATCTGCCAGCGTGAGAACTGTTCCGTCCGGCAAAGTGACCGCGCGCGGCCCGTCAACACGTTTGATATACATCTCAAAATCCTTCTTCACCCCACAAGAATGCCTAGAAATATGGCGCTTTGTGTTTAACAGGGTGTTGAACAAAACACCGATCAGACCTTGAGAATGAAAAGCATTTTCTTATATTTTGCGCCTGTTTCCGGAGAATGCTGATGCCTTATGACCCGCCGCTGAATTCGCTCGGCCTTGCCAAGCCGCCGGCCGACACGCGCGTGCTCGTCGCCATGTCGGGCGGCGTGGACAGTTCCGTGGTGGCGGCAGAGTTGAAGGCCGAAGGCTATGATGTCGTGGGGATCACGCTGCAACTCTACGATCACGGGGCCGCGCTCGCAAAGAAAGGGGCGTGTTGTGCTGGACGTGATATTCACGACGCGCGTCGCGTGGCCGACGATCTCGGGTTCCCGCATTACGTGCTCGATTACGAATCGCAGTTCCGCGACGCGGTGATCGATGAATTCGCCGATGCCTATCTTGCGGGCGCCACCCCGATCCCGTGCATCCGCTGCAATGAGCGCGTCAAATTCCGGGATCTTCTTGAAACCGCCAAGGATCTTGGCGCCGATTGCATGGCGACCGGGCATTACATCCAGCGTCATCTGGGGCCGAACGGCCCCGAATTGCACCGCGCCGCCGACCCGGTGCGCGACCAGAGCTACTTCCTCTTCTCGACGACGCGCGAGCAGCTGGACTACCTGCGCTTCCCGCTCGGGCACCTCAAGACCAAGGCCGAGACACGCGCGCTTGCCAGTCGGCACGGGCTCGCGGTTGCGGACAAGCCTGACAGCCAGGATATCTGCTTTGTCCCGGACGGCGATTATGCAGGCGTGATTCGCAAACTGCGTCCTGGCGCGGCAGAGCCCGGAGATATCGTCGATCTCTCGGGGGTCGTGCTTGGCCAACATGAGGGCGTCATTCACTACACGATCGGGCAACGCAAGGGCCTCGGGATCGGGGGCCTCGCCGAGCCGCTCTACGTCGTCCGGCTGGATCCGGAGGCACGGCGTGTGATCGTCGGGCCGAAAGCCGCGCTCGCAACGCGGCGCGTCCCGGTGCGCGAGATCAACTGGCTGGGCGATGTGCCCTTCGCCGCCCGGACGCAGTGGGAAGTGTCGGTCAAGCTGCGCTCGACCCGCCCGCCGCGCCCGGCGATCCTGCATCCAGTGTCCGAGACCGAGGCCATGGTCGAGCTTCTGTCACCCGAAGAGGGGGTAAGCCCCGGGCAGGCCTGCGTCTTCTATGAGAGCGCGGGCAGCCGCGTCTTCGGCGGTGGCTGGATCTGGCGCGGAGTGTGAGCGCGCCCGCGCGGTCGAGACCTTGTGATAGGGCTCTCGGGCGCGCTATCCGGTCAAGGTCAGCAAGCTGGATCGAAGGACTGCCATGCGCCCACTCGTGATGACCTGCGGCGATCCGGCCGGTATCGGCCCCGAGATCGCGCTCAAGGCGCGCCGCATCCTCGGCGCTGCAGTGCCGTTTGTCTGGCTGGGCGATCCGCGCCACTTGCCACAGGGGGCGGACTGGTCGCCGGTCGTGGACATGGCGGCAGTCCTCTCGGTCCCACCCGAGAGGCTGCCGGTCCTCATCCATGACTTTCCCGCTGACGCAACGCCCGGCCAGCCCCATCCGGATAACGCCCCCGGCATCATCGCGGTCATTGCGCGTGCCGTCGCGCTTGCCAAGGCAGGGGCTGTCGCCGGAATCGTCACCTGCCCGATCAACAAGGCGGCCCTGAAACATGGCGCGGGCTTCGCCTTTCCGGGGCATACGGAATACCTCGCCGCCCTTGCCGGCGTGCCGCGCGTGGTGATGATGCTCGCCTGTGAAAGCCTGCGGGTCGTGCCTGCGACGATCCACCTGCCGCTGCGCGACGTGCCTGAGGCGCTGACGCGCGATCTGCTTGAGGACACCTTGCGCATTACCCATGCTGCGCTTCGAACCGATTTCGGGATCAGCGCGCCGCGGATTGCCGTGGCGGGCCTCAACCCGCATGCGGGCGAAGGGGGCACGATGGGGCGCGAAGAGATCGAGGTGATTGCCCCGGTCCTCGCGCAGTTGCGCGCCGAGGGCATGCTCCTCACGGGGCCACACTCTGCCGACACGATGTTTCACGCCGAAATGCGCGCGCGCTATGACGCCGCTGTGGCCATGTACCATGATCAGGCCCTGATCCCGATCAAGACGATCGATTTCGCGGGCGGGGTCAACATCACGCTCGGGCTGCCGTTCATCCGCAGTTCCCCCGACCATGGCACGGCCTATGACATTGCGGGGCGCGGGATTGCTGATCCGTCTTCCCTGATCGCCGCATTGCGACAGGCAGCAGCGATGGCGCGCGGGCGTTCATGATCGACAACCTTCCCCCCCTGCGCGAGGTAATCCGAGACAATGACCTGCGCGCCCGCAAGAGCTTCGGGCAGAATTTCCTGCTCGATCTGAACCTGACGGCGCGGATCGCCCGTGCCGCCGGGGATCTGGCGAAGTGCGATATCCTCGAGATCGGGCCCGGCCCCGGAGGCCTCACACGCGGGCTTCTGGCCGAGGGCGCGCGCAGGGTGCTCGCTGTCGAGAAGGATGCGCGCTGTCTTCCGGCCTTGACCCAGATCGCCGCGGCCTATCCCGGACGGCTCGAGGTGATAATGGGCGACGCGCTGGATCTGGACCCGTGCAGATCCCTGCGCCCGCCGATCAAGGTGGTTGCGAACCTGCCCTACAATATCGGGACCGAGTTGCTGATCCGGTGGATGACGCCTGCGCATTGGCCCCCCTTCTGGGAGAGCCTGACCCTGATGTTCCAGCGCGAGGTTGCCGAGCGTATCGTCGCAGCGCCCGGATCCAAGGCCTATGGCAGGCTGGCGCTGCTCGTTCAGTGGCGCGCAGATGCGAAGATCGTGCTGTCGCTTCCGCCTGAAGCGTTCGTGCCCGCGCCCAAGGTCAGCTCGGCCGTGGTCCATATCACCGCCCTGCCCGCCCCGCGCTTCCCCGCGCCTGCCGCAACGCTGGCAGAGGTCACGAGCGCCGCCTTCAACCAGCGCCGCAAGATGCTCAGAGCCAGCCTGCGCGG
>SLKB01000226.1 GCA_007134805.1 Paracoccaceae bacterium | reverse complement strand
GCGGCAGGACACGCTCCATCTGCGCATCGCGTTCGGGCGTCCAGACAAGGGTATAGCCCTTGATCTGGCCATTGCGCAGTTGCGCGAAAGTATGGCTGCGCAAGCTGTCATTCTGTCCTGTCAACAGGAAGGAATTTTGTCGCCGTTCGCGCGCGCCCTCAAGCGGCACGATCTCGAGCGTCTGCATGATCTCGTAAAGCCCGAACAGCCGCGCCTGATTGCCCGACTGGCTGATCAGCAATACCTGAACCCCGCTGCCGTCCCGCTCGGCGAAATGCACGAAGGGCGTCTCGGTCCGGTCGAATTCGACCATCGCAAGCGGCAGTTCCACGCGGACCCCCGCCCGGTCGTCGACCCATTCCTCCATGCCAAGCGCTGCGAGTTCGCTTCGATACCCGTCGAGCAGTTCGGCACGTTGGCGCGTTGTCAGAATGCCCGTCGGCTCATGGCCGAGTTCTTCCTGCCAAGCAGCCATCGCGCGGCGCGTGCCGGGGCCAAATGCCGCATCGATGGTAAGCGTATAATGCCCGAACCACTGGAGCGCGGTCTGCAACTCGGCCCGTGCATCGCGATCGAGCGCGCGCTCCGAGGCTTGCGCCTCGCGCGGTGTCTCGTCCCTCTCAGGCTCGGGTTCGGGTAGGACAAGCGCTGTCTCCGGCGCGTCCTCGATGGGCGCCTCGTCCGGTGTCGCGAGCGCGTCCGGCACAGGATCGACCCCCTGCGGCACCGGCATCGCGGCGCCGGTCGGATAGACCTGTTCGAGATAATCGCCGCCTGTGCTGACGAAGGAATCGACCGGGATTGCGCCCTCTGCGCGTAACGCGCGGCGCACGGCAAAGGCATCGGACTGATTTTCATAAGGGCCAAGGCTCAGCGCGTACCAGGCGCTTGGCAGGCGAAAGCCACTGACGGTACCGACCCGATCTTCAAGCTCGCGCGCACGCTCGATCGCGGTTTCCAGATCCCGATGCGCCTCGACCTGCACCCAGCGCGTGTCCTGCGCGCTGACCGCAAGGCCCCAGACAGTCATCACTGCTGCGACTGTCCCCGCCACGAGTGCTGTCTGGCCAAAGCGTCTCGCCATTATCCTGTTCCTTCGTTCGTCCATCCCGGCGGTCGGGCGCGCCGGTTTCTTGCGTTGACCCCGAGCGACAGCTTGCCTATGCAAACGCAGCTTAAGAAAAACCGCGCGCAAAACAAGAGGCGCTCATGTCAGATCTCCTTGAAAAAGGTTCACAAAAACCGAAGAGCTTCCAGGAAATCATCCTGCGTCTGCAAGGTTACTGGGCCGCGAAGGGATGCGCGATCCTCCAGCCCTATGACATGGAGGTGGGGGCGGGCACCTTCCACCCCGCCACGACCCTGCGCGCGCTCGGCTCGCGCCCCTGGGCCGCGGCCTATGTGCAGCCCTCGCGCCGCCCGACCGACGGGCGCTACGGCGAGAACCCGAACCGGCTTCAGCACTACTACCAGTATCAGGTCATCATCAAACCCTCGTCGCCCGATCTGCAGGATCTCTATCTGGGAAGCCTGCGCGCGATCGGCATTGATGACGCGCTGCATGACATCCGCTTTGTCGAGGATGACTGGGAAAGCCCCACCCTCGGCGCCTGGGGGCTGGGATGGGAGGTCTGGTGCGACGGGATGGAAGTGTCGCAATATACCTATTTCCAGCAGGTCGGCGGGCATGATTGCCGACCCGTCTCGGGCGAGCTGACCTACGGGTTGGAGCGACTCGCGATGTATGTTCTCGGCGTCGATCATGTCATGGATATGCCCTTCAATGATCCGCAGGCGCCGATCTCGCTCAGCTATGGCGATGTGTTCCGTCAGACCGAACAGGAATATTCGCGCCACAATTTCGACGGGGCCGATACGGAAAAGCTGTTTCGCCATTTCAAGGATGCCGAGGCCGAGTGCGAGCGCCTGCTGGCCGTGGAGCCTGCCGATCCGAAATTCGGCAACCGCGCCAATATCATGGCCCATCCGGCCTATGACCAGTGCATCAAGGCAAGCCATCTGTTCAACCTGCTTGATGCACGCGGGGTGATCTCGGTGACCGAACGGCAGGCCTATATCGGCAGGGTGCGGGCGCTGGCAAAGCTCTGCGCCGACGCTTTCGTACAGACCGAGGCCGGCGGGGCAGAGGCTTGATGGGGCGCGTCATCGTGGTTCTTCTGCTGGCCTGTACGGTCCTTGCCGGGTTGGGGGCGTGGTATTTCACTGTCTATGCCTTCTATGACGAGCTGCCAGAGCAGACGCAGTTCCAACTGACACCGATGGGCGCGGTGGGCCCGCAAGCCTTCACAGTGCGCAATTTCGAGGGGATCGACTCGGACAGCTCGCCCATCCGCTACCGCGCCTGTTTCGACATCGACGCCGACCCCGCGCAATTTACCCCCTATGCCCGCGCAACCCCCCTGAACGCGCCCGGCTGGTTCGACTGTTTTGACGCGGGCGCCCTGACCGAGGCGCTGCGCGAGGGCCGCGCGCAAGCTGTCCTCGGGGTTGCCAATCTGCAATATGGGATCGACCGCGTGGTCGCGTTCATCGACGGGCGCGGCTATGCATGGCACCAGATCAACCCCTGCGGCGAGGCGCATTTCGATGGCGACCCGGTGCCGCCCGGCTGCCCGCCCCCTCCAGTTACAGAGTAAGCATATGGCTGACCTTCTGATCGAGCTTTTCTCCGAGGAAATCCCGGCGCGGATGCAGCCGGCAGCGAGCGCGGCGCTCAAGCGGATGATGACCGACGGGCTCGTCGAGGCTGGGCTCACCTATGCCGAGGCCGAAGCCTTTGCCACGCCCCGCCGCCTGACGCTTGCAGTGCAGGGGTTGAGCGATCGCTCGCCCACCACCCGCGAGGAGCGCCGCGGCCCGAAAGTCGGCGCGCCTGACAAGGCAATCGAGGGTTTCCTGCGCGCGACGGGGCTCGCGCGCGAGGATCTGGAGATCCGCGATGACAAGAAGGGCCAAGTCTATATCGCCCGGATCGTAACCGAAGGCCGCCCCGCCGCGCAGATCATCGCCGAGGTGCTCGAGCATGTGATCCGTCATTTCCCCTGGCCGAAATCGATGCGCTGGGGGGCGGGCAGCCTGCGTTGGGTGCGCCCGCTGCACGCGATCCTGTGCATCCTGTCGACCGAGGCCGGGGCCGAGATTGTTCCGCTTGAGGTCGACGGACTCCGGGCGAGTGACGTGACGCGCGGGCACAGGTTCATGGCGCCAGAGCCGTTTTCTGTCGTGAGTTTCGAAGATTACGCTGCGAAGTTGAAGCGCGCCAAAGTGATCCTCAACCCGGACGAGAGGGCTGCGCATATCTTGAACGACGCGCGCCAGATGGCCTTCGCGAAGGGGCTCGAACTGGTCGAGGACAAGAGCTTGCTCGCGGAGGTTGCGGGGCTGGTCGAATGGCCGGTGGTGCTGCTGGGGCGGATCGACGAGCAGTTTCTGGATCTGCCGCCCGAGGTCCTTCAGACCTCGATGAAAGAGCATCAGAAATTCTTCGCGCTCCGCGCGCCGGGTGCAGCGCAGATCGAAGGCTTCGTGACCGTCGCGAACCGCGAGACAGCGGACGGGGGTGCCACGATCCTCGCCGGCAACCAGAAGGTTCTCGCTGCCCGGCTCTCAGATGCAAAGTTCTTCTGGGAGAATGATTTGCGCGCCGTTTCTGATGCGGGACTCGAAGGCATGGCCGCCGGGCTGGCGAACGTCACGTTCCACAATAAACTCGGCACCCAAGCCGACCGCATCGCGCGGATCGAGGCGCTTTCCCGCGAAATCGCCCCCCTCGTCGGCGCCGACCCAGAGAACGCCGCGGTCGCCGCCCGCGTCGCAAAGGCCGACCTGCAATCCGCGATGGTCGGCGAATTCCCCGAACTGCAAGGCACGATGGGCACCTACTACGCCCGCGCCGCCGGCCATTCCGACGCCATCGCGCTGGCCTGCAAGACCCACTACCAACCCCTCGGCCCCTCGGATGAGGTCCCCACCGACCCCGTCGCCGTGGCCGTCGCGCTCGCCGACAAGATCGACACCCTGACCGGGTTCTGGGCGATTGACGAGAAGCCGACCGGTTCTAAGGATCCCTACGCGCTCCGGCGGGCGGCGCTGGGAGTCATTCGGCTGGTCGGCAGCGAGAGCCACCGTCTGGGGCTCACAGAAGTCCTGATGGAACATGCTGTTCGAGTGAACGACGATGCCGTTGCCGAATACCGGGAAGCCGGCGACGTCGTTGTTGAGGCCGGCCCCTACAAGCGGATCAAAGAGAAATACGATCTCGTGGCGCTTGCGCGGTCTGGTGTCGACCGACCCACAATCGATGCCAACCGCTTCACGAATGAGGCGGCGGCAAGCCTCCTCGCCTTCTTCCACGACCGCCTGAAGGTCCACCTGCGCGAGCAGGGCATCCGCCACGATGTCATCGACGCCTGCCTCGCCATGCCCGGCGCCGACGACCTCACACTTCTGGTAAAGCGGGCCGAGGCGCTCAGCGACTTCCTCAAGACCGAGGACGGCGAAAACCTCGTCCAGGGCTTCCGCCGCGCCAACAACATCCTGACCCAGGCCGAGGCGAAGGACGGCGTCGAATACTCCTTCGGTC
>SLKB01000290.1 GCA_007134805.1 Paracoccaceae bacterium | reverse complement strand
GCTGCAGATCGTCGAGACCGCGCGGGAGAAGGTCGAGTTCAAGGTCCCGCGCGCGCTGCGCGAACCCGCGTGATCCCGCGTCCGGCGCTTGCCCTCGGGCTGGCGGGGCTCCTGCCCTTTCTGTGGGGCGTGGGCACGCTGATCGTGCCGGGGCTTGCGCAACTCACGCTTGATCTGATCGGGCCGCGCTTCATCGGGCCTTATGTGTTGATCGCCTATGGCACGGTGATCCTGTGTTTCATGTCGGGCGTGCTCTGGGGGTTTGCCGCTCGCGGGGCAGAGCAATCCTGGCTGGGCTATGCGCTTTCGGTGGGCCCTGCCCTCTGGGCGTTTTTCTTCGTGGGCGGAGGGGCGGCGCAGGCGCTCTGGGCGCTGCTGACGGGCTTTGTGGTGCTTCTGGTGATCGACCAGCAATTCAGCCTCTGGGGGCTGACCCCGCGCTGGTGGATGCGGCTGCGCGCGCTGCTGACGGGCGCGGTGGTGATCTGTCTGGCGCTGGGGCTCTGGCTGGGGTAAGGCGTCGCGCAAGACCAATTGCGGGAGCTGCCACCTCATGTCCTCGGCCTCAGATCACGCCCGGACCGCACTCGTCGCCCATACCGATGGCGCCTGTTCCGGCAACCCCGGGCCCGGGGGCTGGGGGGTGGTGATGCAGGCATTGCGCGGGGGAAGCGTCGTGAAGGAGCGCGAGCTGTCAGGTGGCGAGGCCGAGACGACCAACAACCGCATGGAGCTGATGGCCGCGATCACCGCGCTCGAGACGCTGGAGCGGGCGAGCGAGATCACCATCGTCACCGACAGCGCCTATGTGAAGAACGGGGTGACCGCCTGGATCCACGGCTGGAAGCGCAATGGCTGGCGCACGGCCGATCGCAAGCCAGTCAAGAATGTCGAGCTTTGGCAGCGGCTCGATGCCGCGCAGGCGCGCCATGACGTGACCTGGGAATGGGTCAAGGGCCATGCCGGCCACCCCGAGAACGAGCGCGCCGACGCGCTCGCCCGCGCTGCGATGGCGCCCTTCAAGCCTGCGAAATCCAGATCATGAACATCGTCCAGTTTCTTGATTATGCGGCAGTTTTCATTTTCGGTCTGACCGGAGCGCTGGCCGCGAGTCGCGCGCAGCTCGACATTGTGGGTTTTGTCTTTCTCGCCTGCCTGACGGCCGTGGGCGGGGGCACGCTGCGCGATGTGATCCTCAATCGCGATCAGGTTTTCTGGATCGCCGATCCGGGCATGATCTTCTCGGCAAGCCTTGCCGCGATCCTTGTCTTCTTCACGGCGCATCTTCTGGAATCGCGGCTGCGGGCGCTTGAATGGCTCGACGCCTTCGCGCTGAGTGCCGCCGTGCCGGCGGGCGTCGGCGTGGCGATGAGCATGGGGCAGGCCTGGCCGATCGTCGTGATCATGGGGATTGCCACGGGCACATTCGGCGGGCTGATGCGCGATGTGGTCTGCAATGAGGTGCCGCTGGTTCTGAAGAAGGGTGAGCTGTATGCGACGGCCGCTTTCGCAGGCGCGCTTGCGGCAGTGCTGATGGGGCTTCTGACCGAGGTTCTGCCGCTGATCCTGCTGACATGTGCCGTCTGCACCTTCCTCTTGCGCGCGGGATCGCTGTGGCTCGGCTGGTGCCTGCCCGTCTACAGAAGCCGCCCGCCCCGCGCGTGAGCTACCTGCGCCCCGAGACGCGCTGCCAGATCCAGATCAGCGCCATCGCGCCCAGAACCGCAAGGACGAAGGTGACGAACCAGCCGCTCGCTGTCAGCAGCGCGCGCAAGCCCAAGCCCCCGACCACGGCCCCGATCACACCGATGCCCATCGCGGTCGGCAGATCCGTGTGCACCCGCATCAGCCGCGTTGCGACATAGCCCGCCGCCGCCCCGATCAGAGCCAGAAGCACGACTCCCTGAAGCATCTCAGCCCGCCTCGGGATCGGGGGCTTGCGGGCAGTGGGATTGGCTGTGCATGACGCGCTCCGATTGCTGCAGCGAGCAGGGTTTCACACGCGGCGGCGCCCGTGCAGTTCGGGTGCAATCGCGCCCGCACCCTACACAATTCGCTGCCACCACCTATACTCTAGCGCATGAAACGAAGAACTCTACTGCTGAGTGGAGGGGTCGGTGCGCTGTCCGCGGCTGCCTTCTCGATGCGCGGCGCGGCGGTGGCCGCCGTCGATCGCGGGTTCAACCGCTTCGCCCTCGACCCCGAAGCCCCGACCCCGGATGCGGAGGATCGCGACCTGCACCAGGCGCTGTTCCTCGCCGACCTGCATGCCGATTGTCTGAAATGGGATCGCGACCTTCTGGACTGGTCGGATTATGGCCATGCCGATGTGCCGCGCCTCTATGCGGGCAACACGGCGCTGCAGGTCTTTGCGATGGTGACGCAGTCGCCTGTCAATCTGCCCTGGCGCAGCTGTCTGAGCGCGCAGGACCCCAACCATGCCGCCTGGCTTGCTGCCATTCAGGGGCGCCCGGTGCGGAGCACGCGCGGGCGGGCCTTCTACCAGATGGATCTTTTCTGGGACGCGGTGCATCGCTCGCGGCTGTCGGACGGGCCTGAACTGGTGCCGGTGCTCAATGCGTCGGAACTGCTCGCGCTGATCGAGGCGCGCGGCCGCGGAGAGTCGGTCATGGGCGGCATGCTGGCGCTCGAAGGCGGGCACTGGATCGGGCAATACGACCCGAGCCCCGGGGTCGTCGCGGCCGAGATCCGGCGGCTTTATGACCGGGGGTTGCGCATTTTCGCTCCCGGCCACCGTTTCGACAACCCGCTTTGCGGCTCGTCCGAGGGGTGCGAGCGCTACGGCCTGAGCCCTGCCGGGCGCATCGCGCTTGAGGTAGCCGAGGATCATGGCATGATCATCGACCTCGCCCATGCCTCGGAGGCGACGATCAAGGATGCCGCGGGCCTGTTGAAAAAACCGTTCGTCGTCTCGCATTCGGGCGTGCGCGCCGTCTGCGAGGGGATCTGCCGGCCGGACCGGAACCTGTCGGACGATTCGTTGCGCGCCGTGCTCGACAGTGGCGGCGTTGTGGGCGTGGGCTACTGGGGCCATGCGGTCGGTGAAGGGGTCGCCAATATTCCGCGCGTCATGGAGCACATCATGGACATGGCCGACAGCCGCGGGTTGCAGCCCGATCGGCATGTCGCGCTCGGCTCGGATTTCGACGGCTCGGTGGCCACGCAGATCGCCGCCGATGAGTTGAACGTGCTGACCGCGACCATGCGCCGCGCGGGCTTCGCGCGTGACACGATCGCGCAGATCACTGGCCGCAATGTGTGCCGCCTGTTCGCGCGCGGCCTGCCCGGGGGCAGTGATGCGATGGCCGATCAGACCGAGGCCGTGCTGCGCGACCGTTTCGCCTAGCGCCGGAGCGGCTGGCGTTCGAGCCGGGTGAGGCAGCGCCAGAGCCATTCCCAAGGCCCTTGCCGGAAATACCGCAACCACAGGCGCGCGAAAGCGACCATCAGCGCGAAGATGGCCGCCGAGATGAGGATGACGCCCAGCGTGCCGTGCCGGCCGATCTGGTTCAGCCCCCAGCCGTAGAAGACGATCTGGCCCAGGAGCCCGCCCATCAGGTAGCCGGTCAGCGCCATGGCGCCCAGGGGTGCCAGCCAGGCGCGGGCGCGGGCGCCGCCCGGCCCGTCCAGCCAGAGCGCGAGAAGCGCGATATAGCCCATCCCCACGATCGCCTCGACATTTTCAAGCAGCAACCCGCCCGGCACGAGGATCAGACCCGCGCGGTGAATTGCCTCCAGCGCGAGCCCCCCGCCCGCAAGCCCGAGGCCCAGCGGGAAAAGCCAGGGCCGGACCTCTGCGAGACGCGCGGGCAGATTGGCAAGCCCCGCCGCAAGCCCCACCAGAAAGAGGGACGCAAGCTGCGCGTAGCGGATCGCGCGCAGCCCGCGCGTCTCGCCGACAGTGCCGGTGTAAAGCGCCCAGTTATGCGCGATCGTGACCGAGGGGCGCGAGTCGGAAAACGCCCGCAGGCTCATGAGCTGGTCTTCGGACAAGGGCGGCTGTGGCGCCTCGCCCAGAAAGGCATAGGCGACGGGCGGAATGATCAGGAGCGCGGCCGCGAGGCTCAGGATCGTCTTGATCGGCAGCAAGGCTGCAAGCGGCAGGAAGAGCCCCAGGATCGCATAGGTGGTCAGGATATCGCCCCAGAAGAAGAAGAGCGCGTTCAACAGCCCCAGCCCATAGAGCAGCACGATCCGGCGCATGTAGATCGCAACCCATCGCTCGCCCCGTGCCTGCATCCGGCGCATCAGCAGCGTGAAGCTGATGCCGAACATCAGCGAGAAGGCCGACCGCGCCTTCCCCTCGACCAGCACCGAGAGCAGATAGGCCACCACCCGGTCGGCGGGGCCGTGGATGGCCGCGCGCATCTCTGGGGTGAGATAGGTCAGCCCTGCGATGGTCAGCATGTTGATCGTGAGCACGCCGATCAGCGCCGTCGCCCGCGTCGCATCGAGCGTCACGAGGCGATCCGACCCGCGTCGGTCCGCGCCTCTGTCCGCGCGACTTGGCGCGCGTCCGGGCTGGGGCGGCGGGGTGGTCACACGGGTCACGCGGCCTCCTTCGCGGGGCATGGGGTCTGCGGGACCGTGGCAGATGGC
>SLKB01000262.1 GCA_007134805.1 Paracoccaceae bacterium | reverse complement strand
CCGATGCCCAGCTCATCGGCCTGCTCGGCGCCGAAACTCATGAGTGTCGGCCCGTCGTAATCCTCGGCCCACCACGCGCCCTCGATCAGCCGTGTGCCTTCGGGCATGGCGGCGGAATAGCTCACCCCGCGGTCGCCGCGCAGCACCCAATGGCCCTGTACCGGATGCTCGCGCGAAGGCGTGCCGTTGATCGCGGTGACGACGCCGCGCAGCATCGCGGCGGTTTCCACCCGCTCGACGCCCGCATCCCCCTCCAGCCGGTCGAGGAAGCCCTCAAGCTGCGCGTTCTGGATATCGAGGAAGAAATAGCTCGGCGCGCGGTCGGGCAGATCGACCGCGATCGCGCGGCGCAGATTGTGGTCGATCTGGCCCACCGCCGCCAGAACCGTCAGCCCCAGCCCCAGCGACAGGATCACCGCCGTCGCCCCCTCGCGCGGGTTGCCGATGGCCCCCATCGCCATGCGCAGCACAGTGCGCCCGCGCAAGCCGCGCGACCGCGCCGCCCGACGCGCCAGCGCTCGCAGCAGCACCGCCGCGCAGGCCAGCACCAGAAGCGCGCCGATCACCCCGCCGGCGGTCGCAAAGGCAAGCCGGGGCACGGCCGCGAACCACGCCGACAGGCCCACAAGTGCCGCCACCAGCCCCCCCGTGGCCAGCAGATACGGCCAGCGGGGATGCCCGCCCATTGCCTCATCCGTGCCGCGAAAGATCACGGCCGCGCGCACATGTTCAGTGCGCGCCAGCGGCCAGAGCGTGAAGATCAGCGCCGTCAGCGCGCCATAGATCGCGGCCTCGACCAGCGCCTGCGGTTGCAGCGCGACCACGAAATCAATCGGCACCTGATCGGCGACCAGCGGCGCGACGAGAAAAGGCGTGATCGCCCCCAGCACCAGCCCCAGCGCGATCCCGAGCGCGGTCAGCACCCCGATCTGCATCAGGTAGATCGCGAAGATCGTGCGGCTCTCGGCGCCCAGCGTCTTGAGCGTGGCGATCACATTGGTCTTGCGGTCCAGATAGGTGCGCACGGCGGCCGAAACCCCGACCCCGCCCACGGCCAGCCCCGCAAGCCCCACCAGCACCAGAAAGGATGACAACCGCTCGATCACATTGCGGATCTGCGGGGCGGCATTGCGGCTGTCGCGCCAGCGCACGCCCGCGCCATCGAAGAATTGCACAGCCTCGGCCCGCGCCGCATCAAGCGACATCCCCCCCAGCAGCATCCGGTAATTCACGTCATAAAGCGTGCCGGGACCGAGCAGTTCGGCGTCGGCAAGCGCCTCGGTGCGCACCAGTGTGCGCGGCCCGAAGCCGAAATTCGCGCCCAGCCCGTCCGGCTCGCGCGTCAGATGCGCGGTCAACTGAAATTCCTGCACGCCCAGGCGGAAGGTATCGCCGATCTCCAGGCCCAGCCGCTCGGCCAGGATCCGCTCCATCACGCCGCCGGGCAGGCCGCCTTCCTGCGCCCCCAGCGCGTCGGCCAGTGGCAGCGCGGGGCTCAGCCCCACATCGCCCACCAGCGGATAGGCAGCATCCACGCCCTTGACCTGCGTGATCGAGCGTTCCGCATCATCGCCCGCGCCCGCCACCGCCATCGAGCGGAAATCGACCACTTCCGAGACCGCACCCGCGAAGCTGTCGATCCAGGCGCGCTCATCGTCACTCGCGAAGCGGTAGGTCATGCGCAGCTCGGCATCGCCGCCCAGCAGTGTCGCCCCCTCGCGCGCGAGCCCGTCATCGATCGCACCCCGCACCGAGCCCACGGCCGCAATCGCCCCCACCCCCAGCGCAAGGCAGGCGAGAAACACCCAGAAGCCGCGCAAGCCGCCGCGCAATTCGCGCCGCGCGATGTTCCAGGCGATGCGCGCGCTCATTCAGCCGCCTCGCGCAGCGGGTCCCCGGCCTCGATCCGGCCATCGGCAAGCCGGATCACCCGGTCGCAGCGCGCGGCCAGATCAAGGGCATGGGTGACTAAGATCAGCGTCGCGCCATGGCGGTCGCGCAGATCGAACAGCATGTCCATGATCGCCGTCCCGTTGGGCCCGTCCAGATTGCCCGTCGGCTCATCGGCAAGCAGGATATCGGGGCGCGGGGCCGAGGCGCGCGCAAGCGCCACGCGCTGCTGCTCGCCGCCCGACAGTTGCGCGGGGTAGTGATCCATCCGATGCGCGAGCCCGACGCCGCGCAACTCCTCCTCGGCGCGCTCGAACGCGTCGCGCACCCCGGCGAGTTCCAGCGGCGTTGCGACGTTTTCCAGTGCAGTCATTGTCGGGATTAGGTGGAAAGATTGGAACACCACGCCCATATGTCCCCGGCGAAACCGGGCCAGGGCGTCTTCATCGAGGGCGGTCAAGTCATGGCCCAGAACCATTACCTGACCCGATGTGGCGCGTTCCAGACCGCCCATCAGCATGAGGAGCGACGACTTGCCCGACCCCGATGGCCCAACCAGACCGACGGTTTCGCCGCGCGCGACATCGAGCGTGATGCCGCGCAGAATGTTCACCGGCCCTGCATTGCCCTGCAGCGTCAGATCCACATCCCGCAGCGAGAAGAGTAGCGTGTCTGTCATCACATCCGTCCTTTACCCGGCCATCAGCCCTGCATATGGGCTTGGCGCCGGTTTCGGCAACCGCTGCTCTGCAGCACTCATCGCCGCGGTGATCGCGCTTGGCCTCACGGCCGGTGCGGCGCAGGCCGAGCCGTTGCGCCTTGTGGCCCTGGGCGACAGCCTGACGCAAGGCTACGGCCTGCCCGAGGATGAGGGCTTCGTGCCGCAGCTTGAAGCCTGGCTGCAGGGTCAGGGGCTTGACGTCGAAGTGATCAATGCCGGCGTCTCGGGCGACACGACGGCGGGCGGGCTCGCGCGGATGGACTGGACCTTGCAGGAACCCGTCGATGCGATGCTGGTGGCGCTGGGCGGCAATGACCTCCTGCGCGGCCTCTCGCCCCAGTCGAGCCGCGACAATCTCGACGGCATCCTCGCGCGGCTCCAGCAGGAGGACATCCCCGCCATGCTCGCAGGCCTGCCCGCCCCGGGCAATTACGGCCCGGAATTCGCGCGTGCCTTCGAGCGGATGTTCATCGACCTCGCCGGCACCTATGACATCGCGCTCTACCCGAATTTCCTGCAGCCCATTTCGGACAAGGCCGATGCGGGCACCAGCTTCGCGGATCTGATGCAGGACGATCATATCCACCCCAATGCCGCAGGCGTTGCGCTGATTGTCGAAGGTATCGGGCCGGAGCTACTTGAATTCCTGCGCGGGATAGATCACGAACCGTCCTGAACTGGCGCGCGCCCGCGCGCCGGAACGAAAAAAACTGGCGCGCGCCCGCGCGCGCCGGGACAAAAGCAAGCGGCCTTCCTCGTTGATTGGCTGAGTACCGTAACCCGCCATCGCGGCCCGTCCCGCGAAGGCGCTTGATGGAATGAGCACAGCATGTCGCGACAGAACTACATCTTCACCTCGGAATCCGTCTCGGAAGGGCACCCCGACAAGGTCTGCGACCGGATCTCGGACGCGGTGCTCGACGCGCTGCTGGCCGAAGAGGAAACCGCGCGCGTGGCCTGCGAGACCTTCGCCACCTCCTCGCTCGTCGTCATCGGCGGCGAAGTGGGGCTCTCGGACCGCGAGCGGCTGAAGGACTACATGGGCCGCATCCCGCAGATCGCCCGCGATGTCATCAAGGAGATCGGCTACGAGCAGGAGAAGTTCCACTGGAACACCTGCCACGTGCTGAACTTCCTGCACGAGCAATCCGCCCATATCGCGCAAGGCGTCAATCGCGACGGGGCAGGGGATCAGGGGATCATGTTCGGCTATGCGGTCGATGAGACGCCCGAGCTGATGCCCGCGCCGATCCAGTATGCGCACAGGATCCTCCAGCGGCTGGCGCAGGCACGCAAGGATGGCTCTGCCCCCAGCCTGCGCCCCGATGCGAAATCCCAGCTCTCGCTGCGCTACGAGGATGGCCGCCCTGTCGAGGTGACGCAGCTTGTCCTTTCCACCCAGCACGAAAGCGAAGACCAGAGCTCGGACGACATCCGCGCCATCGTCGAGCCCTATATCCGCGAGGTGATCCCCGCGGACTGGCTCACCGAGAAGACCGAATGGTGGGTCAACCCGACCGGCACCTTCGTCATCGGCGGCCCCGATGGCGATGCCGGGCTGACCGGGCGCAAGATCATCGTCGATACCTATGGAGGGTCGGCCCCGCATGGGGGTGGGGCGTTCTCGGGCAAGGATCCGACCAAGGTCGACCGCTCGGCCGCCTATGCCGCGCGCTATCTCGCCAAGAACATCGTCGCCGCAGGGCTTGCGCGTAAATGCTGCCTGCAGCTTTCCTACGCCATCGGCGTCGCGCGGCCGCTGTCGATCTATGTCGACACCTATGGCACCGCCGAAGCCCCCGACGAGGCGATCGAGGCCGCGGTGGCCAAAGTGATGGATCTCACCCCGCGCGGCATCCGCGAGCATCTCGCGCTCAACCGCCCGATCTACGAGCGCACCGCCGCCTATGGCCATTTCGGCCGCGCGCCCGAGCCCGATGGTGGCTTCAGCTGGGAGCGTACCGATCTGGTCGAGGCGCTGAAAAAGGCGCTCTGACAGGCTGCGCGCGAAAGCGCTGCGGG
>SLKB01000363.1 GCA_007134805.1 Paracoccaceae bacterium | reverse complement strand
GATGATTTCCGCCAGGGCGCGACCGTGAAGATCATCTTCCTGCATGTGCCGGCCGCGATGATGGCGATCAATGCCTGGGTGATGATGCTCATAGCCTCGCTGATCTGGCTGGTGCGCCGCCATCACGTCAGCGCGCTTGCCGCAAAGGCCGCAGCGCCGGTGGGCCTCGTCATGACCCTGATCGGTCTGGTGACCGGTGCCGTCTGGGGGCAGCCGATGTGGGGCACATGGTGGGCCTGGGATCCGCGCCTGACGAGCTTTCTGATCCTGCTCCTGTTCTACCTTGGCTATATCGCGCTGTGGTCGGCGATCGAGGATCCGGATACGGGGGCCGATCTGACCGCTGTGCTCTGCCTCGTCGGCACAGTCTTCGCATTGCTTTCGCGCTATGCGGCGTTCTTCTGGACGCAGGGGTTGCATCAGGGTGCCTCGCTCTCGCTCGCGCCCGGAACGCGGATGGATTGGGCCTACAAGGCCCCGCTCTACACCTGCATGGTCGGCTTCGGACTGATCTTCGTGGCCCTGGTGCTGGCCGGCACGCGGACTGAAATCCGCGCGCGGCGCATGAAGGCCCTCGTCTTGCGGGAGCGGATGGCATGATCCCCGATCTGGGACGCTACGCGCTCGAAGTGTCGCTGGCCTATCTGATCTCGCTCGGTCTGATCGCGGCACTGGTGCTGTGGGTCTGGATGCGCGCGCGCGCAGTGCGCCGTCAGTTATCCGAAGTTGAAAATCGAAGGTCCGAAAATGGGTAAGTTCAAGCCGTTCATGTTTCTTCCGCCGGTGCTGTTCGTCGCGCTCGCGGCGCTGTTCTGGTTCGGGAATATGCGCGAGGATCGCGATGCGCTGCCGTCCGCGCGCGAGGGCCAGGCGGCGCCGCCCGTAGTCCTTGCGCAATTGGGCGAGAAGGCATTGTTCGACGATGACGTCCTGCGCGACGGAGAGGTCAAACTCGTGAATTACTGGGCCTCGTGGTGCGCCCCGTGCCGCGCCGAGCACCCCCTGCTCGAGGAACTCGCCGAGGAGGTTGCCGTCTATGGCGTGAATTACCGTGATCAGCCTGATCGCGCGCTCGACTTCCTCGATGAACTGGGGGATCCCTTCGCGGGGGTCGGGTCGGATCTTGCCGGGCGGATGGGCCTTGACTGGGGGCTCTACGGTGTGCCCGAGACCTATGTCGTGGCCGGCGATGGCACTGTGATCCTGCGCTTTGCCGGCCCGATCACGCGCGATATCGTCGCCAACCGCATCCGCCCCGCGATGGAGCGTGCCGCCGCGCATGGCACCGGCGGATAGAAGCAAAGTTGTGACGCCAGGAAAAAAGGCCCCGCGTAATGCGGGGCCTTTGCATTCGGTGGTCGAGGATCGGTCAGATCACGCGAACCTGAGTGCCGATATCGACCATCTCGTAAAGCCGCTCGACATGCTGGTTCATCAACCCGAAGCATCCGTTTGAGGCGCGCCGTCCGATCTTGGCCGGATCGTCGATCCCGTGAATGCGATAATATTGCCAGCTGAGGTTGAGCGCGCGGCTGCCAAGCGGATTGCGCGGATCGCCCCCTTCGACGCGCTCGGGCAGCGAAGGGTCGCGCTGACGCATGTTCGGCGTCGGGATCCAGGTGGGCTGGTAGCGCTTGAGCGTCACTTCCGTCATCCCGCGGCGGGTGAAATCTTCGGTCATCGGTACTGAGCAGGGATGCGCCAGATAGACCCGCTCATCCTCGGACCAGTAATGCAGCGCGCGCGAATAGGTATCGCACAGGATCGCGCCGCCGCGCAGGTTTGAGAAATGATCCTGCCATTCATGGTTGCGGAACCCCATCACGTTCCGGCGGGATGTGCGCAAGCTGCTCTCGGCCTCGTACTCCGCCTGCGATTGCGCGCGAAGGACAGTCGGCATGGCCAGCGCCCCGGCGGCGAGAGCACTGGTGGTCAGGAATGCCCGGCGATTGACACGAGATTGCGACATGGATGAACTCCCAACAACTTTCGGTTTTCTGCATATGTTCGTTTCATACACCAGAAATCAAGTCACGACCCCGTGCGATCGATCCAAAAAAACACCCAATCCGCCCATGACTGTGCTCAGCAGACCACGCGGGTTGCGAAAAGGTCACGGATTGAGCGCAACCAGAGCATGTCGCTTCTTGCCGGCTGTCAGTTTCATCGGTTCGGCCAGATCCACGGGCCGGATCATCTGGCCTGCATCCTCAACAACCGTGTCATTCGCCCGTGCACCGCCTTCCGCAATCAGGCGCTTGGCCTCCTTGCCGGATTTCGCAAGACCCGCGCGCACGAAAAGTTGTGCAATCGACACCCCTTCGGCCAGGTCACCCGCGCTGAGGTCCACCCGCGGCAGATCCTCGCCGAGCCCGCCCTGCTCGAACACCTCGCGCGCTGTGGCCTCGGCGGCCTCGGCGCTCGCGCGCCCGTGGCAGAGCGACGTCACCTCATTGGCAAGGATGATCTTCGCGCTGTTGATCTCCTGGCCGCCAAGCGCGCCCAGCCGGTCGCATTCCCCGACCGGCAATTCGGTATAGAGCTTCAGGAACCGCCCGACATCGGCATCCGTGGTGTTGCGCCAGAACTGCCAGAATTCATAGGGCGAGAGCATATCGGCATTGAGCCAGATCGCACCCCCCGCGCTCTTGCCCATCTTGCGCCCGTCCGAGGTCGTCAGCAGCGGCGTCGTCAGCCCGAAGATCTCGGCGTCGGCGATGCGGCGCGCCAGATCGATCCCGTTGACGATATTGCCCCACTGATCCGACCCGCCCATCTGCAACAGGCAGCCATGTCGGCGGTAGATTTCAACGAAATCATAGGCCTGCAGGATCATGTAGTTGAACTCGAGAAAGCTCAGCGATTGGTGCCGATCCAGCCGCGACTTGACACTCTCGAAGCTCAGCATCCGGTTCACGCTGAAATGGCGGCCCACATCGCGCAGGAAATCAAGGTAGTTCAGCCCGTCGAGCCATGCGGCATTGTCGAGCATGATCGCGCCATCCGGGCTTTCGTCATAGCGCAGGTATTTGGCAAAGACCTGCTGCATGCCCGCGATATTCGCCGCGATCGCGTCCGCATCCAGAAGCGGGCGCTCTTCCGAGCGGAAGCTCGGGTCGCCCACCTTGGTCGTGCCCCCGCCCATCAGCGTGATCGGCTTGTGCCCGGATTTCTGAAACCAGCGCAGCAGCATGATGTTGAGCAGATGCCCGACATGCAGCGATTTTGCCGTCGCGTCATAGCCGATATAGGCAGGAACACAGCCCCTCATCAGCACCGTGTCCAACCCTTGCAGATCGGTGCAATCAGCCAGAAAGCCGCGCTCGATCAGCGTGATCAGGAAGTCCGATTTGGGGCGGTAGGTCATTTTCGCTTGTCCCGGCAGGCAGATTGCGCGTTCTATACGCGCTATACGCGCGCGAGAGACCAAGGAAAAGCCCATGTTGAAAGAGCAGGTCGTCCGCGTCCTGGGGATGATGTCGGGCACGTCGCTCGACGGCGTCGATGCGGCAGTGCTCGACACCGATGGCGAGCGGATCTTCGGCTTCGGGCCGAGTGCCTACCGCCCCTACAGCGCCAGTGAGCGCGCGTGTCTGCGGGCCGCGCTGGGGTGCTGGCCGGACGATCCCGGCGTCCCCGCGGCGGCCGAAATCGTCGAGACGGCGCATGCCGAGGTGATGGCGCGTTTCAGCGATGTGGCCCTTGCAGGGTTTCACGGCCAGACCCTTGCGCACGAACCCGGCGGGCGCGGCACGCATCAGGTGGGGTCGGGTGCCGTGCTGGCAGCGCTTGCAGGCTATCCGGTAGTCTGGGATTTTCGCAGCGCCGATATCCGGCTGGGCGGGCAGGGGGCACCGCTCGCACCCTTCTACCATTTCGCGCTCGCCCGTCATATCGGCGCGACCGAGCCTGTCGCCTTCCTCAATCTCGGGGGCGTGGGCAATCTGACCTGGATCGACCCGCGTTGCCCGAAGCCCGACGCGCCGGGGGCGCTTCTCGCCTTCGATACCGGGCCTGCGAATGCGCCGATTGATGATCTGTGCCACACGCGGCGCGGTCTGATGCAGGATGAGGGCGGCATGCTTGCCGCAGCCGGGACGCCCGATGCACAGGTCGTGGCGGCCTTCCTGCACCATCCGTTCTTCTACCGGCGCCCACCAAAATCGCTCGATCGCGCGTTTCCGGGGCTTGCCGCGCGGGTCACCCACCTGAGCGACGCCGACGCGGCCGCCACGCTCACCGAATGCGTCGCACGCGCCGTGGCCGAGGGGCTCGACCATGTGCCCGAACCCCCGCGCCGGGTTCTTGTCTGCGGAGGGGGGCGTCACAACGCCGAACTGATGCGCCGGATCGCCCTGCATCTGTCCTGTCCGCTCGCGGCGGTCGAGGATGTGGGCCTCGATGGCGACATGATCGAGGCGCAGGCCTTCGCCTATCTCGCCGTCCGCGTGGCGCGCGGCCTGCCGACAAGCTGTCCGACGACCACGGGCGTGGCCGCGGCCGTGGGCGGCGGTCAGATCAGCCATCCGTAGCGCCGCCTCTGGTGTTGGCGCGGCGGCCTCCCCATATGTCGAGCCGCAACCCTGAACCGAGGATTCCTCATGTCAAACCCGGATGGACAGACCCCCGACCTT
>SLKB01000184.1 GCA_007134805.1 Paracoccaceae bacterium | reverse complement strand
TCGTGATCAATGCCCGCGACGCCATGCCGGATGGCGGTACGCTTACCATTGAAACCGCCAATCTGCGCGTGACCGAGGATTACGGGATCGAGCGCAACGAATACGTGGCGCCCGGGCGCTATGTCATGCTCGCTGTGACCGACACAGGGCACGGCATCCCGCGCGAGTTGCTCGACCGGGTGGTCGAGCCTTTCTTCACCACCAAGGGGCCCAATCTCGGATCGGGGCTCGGCCTGTCGATGGTTGACGGGTTTGCGCGGCAATCCGGGGGGCTCTTGCGCATCTACAGCGAACCGGAGGTCGGAACCACGGTCAAGATCTTCCTGCCGGCTGATCCTGACGACAGCCGCAAGGGCCTTGCGCCAATGGTCCGCAAGCCTGCGGAGCCAGCGGGCGCTGCGCTCCACGTGCTGCTTGTCGAGGACGAGGCCCGCGTGCGCACAGTCGTCGCTCGGATCCTGAAGGAGGCCGGGCTGTCGGTGATTGAAGCCGAATCCGGTGATGCAGCTCTCAAGCTCTACGCGCAGATGGCCGAGCGCCCTGACGTGCTGCTCACCGATGTCGTCATGCCGGGCCAGTTGCAGGGACCTGCTCTCGCGAACCGCCTGCGGGAGTTGCAGCCCGGTCTGCAGATCGTTTTCATGTCGGGCTACGCCAATGAAGCCGCAATCAACGGAAACGGGTTGCGGCCCGATGACATGTTCTTGATGAAACCCGTGCAGCGCGTGGCACTGCTCGAGGCGATCTACAAGATCAGCAAACTGCCGAAACGCACATGACCCCCGCCTTCGCTCAAAGGCGGGCAACCGGTGAGCCGCCCGCGGCCGAGGGGCCCGGATATGCCCTCCGCGCAGGCTGTGGCGCCTTTCGGAGCGACGCGCTTGCGCATATGCGACCAGTGAGGCTTGCGCGCGTCCCGGTGCGCTGCCATAGGGCAGGGCATGCAACCTGCTGTTGAACCCGCGGCACCTGAGCCTGTCATCATCCTGATGTGCACATTCAACGGTGCACCCTGGATCCGTGCTCAACTCGACAGCATTGCTACGCAGACCCATCCCAACTGGGTGCTTTGGGTCAGTGACGACGGCTCGGCGGACGACACGCGCGCGCTCATCGCGGAATTCTCGGCCCGGCATCCGGGGCGAGTCGGTGGGATCATTGACGGGCCGAGGCGCGGCTCTGCGGCCAATTTCCTTTCGCTTATGTGCCATGCGGGCTTGCCCCAGGGCTATGTCGCACTCTGCGATCAGGATGATGTCTGGCTGCCGCACAAGCTGGAGCACGCGCTCGCGCAACTGCGCCCGATGG
The DNA here is from genome assembly GCA_007134805.1 of Paracoccaceae bacterium. Classification (GTDB taxonomy): domain Bacteria; phylum Pseudomonadota; class Alphaproteobacteria; order Rhodobacterales; family Rhodobacteraceae; genus Roseinatronobacter. The sequence goes on along the minus strand of SLKB01000184.1, from coordinate 3,330 downwards.
CGGGACGGCCCTGCGGATGGTCGGGAAGGTTCTGGATTTCGGACGCCGTACTGCGACCGCTGCGCCTGCCTGCGCCGTGGCAGCGGGGCCCGTCACTCGAAAACGCGCTGGTGCAGAACATCATGTCCGGCCATACCCTCACGCTCAATCCCGAGGCTTTCGCGCTGATCCGACGCGCCGGTCCGGTTGATGTGCCGCATCACGACTGGTGGATTTATCTCGTGCTGATGGCCTGCGAGGCAACCGCCCTGATCGATCCCGAGGTGGTGTTGCACTACCGTCAGCACAGGCGCAACACCATGGGCATGCGATGGGGGGCGCGGGCGCGTGTCGCGCGGCTGGCAGCGGTCATGAATGGCAACCTGCGTGACTGGATCGCGGCCAATCTGAGGGCGCTCGAATCTGCGGATCTGCCACTTGGCGAAAAGGCGCAGCGCCTGCTTGCCGCGCAACGGCACGATCGTACCCACGCCATGCAGCATGTGCTGTGCGACTTTGCGATTCACCGCCAGACACGGTCGGAAACTGCCGCTCTTGCTCTGGCCAGACAATTGCGGCGTCTGTAGAGCACAGGGAAGACCGACCGCCCGGCGGACCCGGAGGGGACAGTGATGGACTTTTCGTATCAACTCGCCCGCTTCAGATGGCTGCGCGACAGGTACCGACACGCGCGCCTTGTTGTGGAGTTTCCCGGCTGCCGCTTCGTCGATGCAACAGGGCAGAAGTTCGGCCATCTGGAAGAGGTACGGCTAAGGGAGGGGCGGTTGTTCCTGCGCGGCTGGACCCTGGCCGAGCATGTCCGCGTGCGTCTGGGCCAAGTCGAGATATCCCGCCGTCCGTGCGACGAGCGCGGAGACGTGGCCGCAGCGCTGGGGTGCGGCAGGCATTTGGGTTTTCAGATTAGCCTGCCCTTCGAGGATGCCCCGCTTGTGCTTGAGCTTGTACGTGACGGTCAGACAGTGCATGTCGCCCATGACATGCAGGCCGGTCGCTTTCTGAAACGCGCCGAGCGGCGGATGAACCGCGACTTCCTGCGCGATATGGTGCCATTGCTGCCGACCCTGATTCTGGGCCTTGTGCGCGGCGATCCGGATCTGCCCCGACGGGTCAAGACAAGGCTCAATATTGGTGGGACGCTGCAGGTCGAAACGCAGCTCGATCCTGCCTTCCTGGCAAGGCCAAATGACCCGCAGGCCCCGCAGAGCCTCACGGCAGAAGCCAAGCGGCCGGCGGTGATCCTGCCCGTCTACAACGCCTTCGATCTGCTGCCCGAAACCCTGCAGAGGCTGCGCGATCACACTGACTTCCCGTGTGAGGTGATCGTGATCGAGGATTGTTCGCCCGATCCGCAAGTGCGCCCCTTCCTGCGCGACTGGGCCGCGCGCGCGCAGGGCTGCCTCTCGGTCACACTGATCGAGAACGAGGCCAATCTGGGCTTTATCGGATCGGTCAACCGCGGCTTCTCCCTCGTGAAGGAGCGCGGCCACGATGGGCCCCTCATCCTTCTCAACAGCGATGCCATGGTGCCGGCCGGCTGGCTGCGGCGCCTAATCGCACCTCTCGGTGATCCGGCCGTGGCGAGTGTCACGCCGCTGTCAAACGACGCCGAGATCTTCGGCGCCCCGATCCTGTGCCGCCCGACGCCGCTTGCAACCGGACAAGGGGATCGCATCGATGCGCGGTTGCGGGACCTGATTGCTCCGCTTGCGCCCGAAGTCCCCGCGCCGACAGGGGTCGGGTTCTGCATGGCTGTGAGCGGAGCGTGGCTGCAGCGGCTGGGCGGGTTCGATCCTGTCTTCGGGCGCGGCTATGGCGAGGAGGTCGACTGGTGCCGCCGCGCTGCGGCGATGGGCGGGCGACATGTCGCAGTGCTGGATCTCTTTGTCGAGCATCGCGGCGGTGCGAGTTTCGGGCCCGAAAAGCTTGCACTCGTCCAGCGCAACAACGCCGTCATCTCGGCGCGCTATCCCGATTACGACCAGCTTGTGCAGGAGTTCATCCGCACAGACCCGCTGATCACCCCGCGCCTTGTAGCCGCGCTCCTGTGGGCTGATAGCTTGCCGGATGTCGCTGAAATACCTGTCTTCATTGCGCATTCGATGGGCGGTGGCGCTGAGAAATACCTGCAAAACCGCCTGCACTCTACCCCTGTCTCAGTGGTGTTGCGCTTCGGGGGGGCGTTTCGGTGCCGGATCGAGCTTGACAGCCCCGCGGGCCTTGTCGTGGCCAATGCCGATGACCTCGATCTGGTGGTTCGGGTGATCAGGCCACTCTCTAAGCGCCGCGTCATCTATTCCTGCGCTGTGGGGGACCCGGATCTGAGCGAACTGCCCCAGATGCTGTGCGCCCTTGCGGGCACCGCGCCGCTCGACTTGCTGTTTCACGACTATCTGCCGCTCAGCCCATCCTACACGCTGCTCGATTCTGACGGCGTCTATCGCGGCGTGCCGGGCGTCGATCGCATGGATCCTGCGCATCGATATCAATGTGCGGATGGTCGTGCGGTCTCCTTGCGCGACTGGCGCGCACACTGGGGGCAGGCCGTCGACGCGGCTGAGCGCCTGGTCGTCTTTTCTCGTTCAAGCGCGCAGATCGTCGCGGAAGGTTTCCCCGAGCATTCCCGGAAGATCGAGGTCACGCCGCACGACCTGCCGGACGTGATCCCGTCGCTGCCAAGCCCTGACGGCCCGCGTTGCGTGATCGGCGTGTTGGGCGCAATCGGCCCGCAGAAGGGCGCGGCCGTGGTTTCGGCCCTGGCTCGGGCCGTGAGCGGCAATGCAAAGCTGGACCTCGCCCTGATCGGGAGGATCGCGCCGGGCTTTCCGCTGGGCGCGCATGTGCCTTGCCATGGTGCCTACGCGATCGACGACATCCCGGCCTTGGCCGCGCGATACGGGATCACCCATTGGCTGATCCCATCTATCTGGCCCGAGACATTCTCCTACACTGTGCACGAGTGCCTTGCGACGGGCCTGCCGACACTGGCCTTTGATCTTGGCGCGCAGGGCGATGCTGTCCGATCCGCACCGAACGGGATCTTGATTGCAGCAGAGCTAGGTCAACGCCAGCCTGAAGAACTGGCGCAACTGGTGCTGTGCGCGATCCTTGACCATCTGCCGCTGGCAAGCGCTTCCTGATCGGCCTTTGCAAGCCAGCAAGCACATGCGCGCAGGGCATGCAAGACGCCGGAGCATGTCCAACACCCGACCGCGATCAAGCACCTAGAACAGGTTGCCCTGATCGGGCAGTGGCGTATCCTTCGATGGGTTGGAGGCGCGCGCCGGTTTCTGGGGCAGCGCCGTGAGGCGCGAATCGGCGAATTCGATGCTG
>SLKB01000016.1 GCA_007134805.1 Paracoccaceae bacterium | reverse complement strand
CTGCGCACCGAATTGGCCCGGGCCCAGGCTGCGGTGGCCTCCGAGCAGGCCACGGTGGAGGAGTACCGGCGGCGCATGCAGGAACTCGAAGGGGCGGTGAACACCATTCCCGAGGTGGAGGCCGAGATGGCCCGCCTGAATCGGGACTACAACATCGTTCGCCAGCAGTTCGAAGAACTCGTCAGCCGGCGCGAGTCGGCGCGTATGTCCCGGGAGGCGGACCTCACCGTGGACGAGGGCATGTTCCAGGTGCTCGAACCGCCGCATGTGACCACGCGGCCGGTGGCACCGAATCGGCTGCGGCTGTCCACTGCGGTGCTGGGCGGTGCGTTCGCGGCGGCGGGTGGGTTGGCGATGCTGCTGGCGCTGCTGCAACCGACCTATGGCGACCTCAGCCAGCTCCGCAACAGCACTGGTGTGCACGTGCTCGGCCGCGTCGGCCTGGTCCGGTCGCGCTGGGAAGAGCGGCGGCGCAAGCTGACCATGGTGGTCTATGGTTTGTTGGTGGCGGTGCTACTGGCGGCCTATGTCGTGATCATCGTGCGCTACACCTGACCGGTCGGGAACTGGGAGTCGAAATGGGATTGCTCGATCGTGCAGTGGACAAGCTGAAGGCGGAGCAGGGAGAGATCCCGGTAGCTCCGGCTGCCCGCCAAGGTGCCGAGAAGGGGCCTGCGGCGAAGCGGTCCACCGATGCGGCCACTGCGCCGCAGGAACCGGTGGCTGCCGAGGCGGGCGAGTGGGTCCACGGCGGCGGTGCAGATCTCGAGCTGGCCGAACTGGCCAAGCGTGGCTTCATCGTTCCGGGCTATCCCTCCGATGGGGTGCTGCTGGACGAGTACCGGCGGATCAAGCGCCAAATCCTGTTCAAGGCGGCTGTGGACCAGACGGACGCGGAGCATCCGCTGCACAGCAATCTGGTGATGATCACCAGCGCCATCGACGGCGAGGGTAAGACTTTCGTGTCCACCAACCTGGCGTTCAGCATCAGCCAGGAGGTGGACCACACGGTGCTGATGATCGACGCCGACGTCGTCCGCCGCGGGGCGTCGCGCCTGCTCGGGCTGGAGCGGCACCTGGGGTTGATCGATTACCTCGAGGAGGAGGTGGATGACATCGCTTCCCTGTTCGTCCAGCCGAAGGGGGTCGACAATCTGCGTATCCTGCCGGCCGGAAAGCCGAACAAGCACGTCAATGAGCTGCTTGCCAGCGAGCGCATGCGGGAGCTCATGGAGGAGCTGGCGGTGCAGGATCGCGAGCGCGTCGTGCTGCTCGATTCGCCGCCGATCCTGATGACCAGCGAAGCGCTTGTCATCGCGCAGCTGGTGGGGCAGGTCGCGCTGGTGGTGCGGGCGGACAAAACGCCGCAGCACCACGTGGAGAACGCGCTCGGCTACATGGAGCCTGACCGTTTCGCTGGGCTCATCCTCAACGGCGCCTCCCGCAACCTCGCCCAGGACGGCTACGCCGACTACTACTACGGCGACGACTGACCCGCCGGCCCCCACAGGCCCCGCGCGGCTTTGTGGGAGAGCCCAGGCCGCCTCCGGCGGACGGGCCGAGCACTTGGCGTAACGCTTCGATTCTGAATCAGTCCCCGCTCGCTGCGTCGCCTTCGGCGCCTGCAGACTCCCACAGGCCCCGCGCGGCATTGTGGGAGAGCCCAGGCCGCCTCCGGCGGACGGGCCGAGCACTTGCCGTAACGCTTCGATTCAGGATCAGTCCGCGCTCGCTGCGTCGCCTTCGGCGCCTGCAGCCTCCCACACGCCCCGCGTGGCTTTGTGGGAGAGCCCAGTCCGCCTCCGGCGGACGGGCCGAGCTTTCAGCGTCTAAGCGATCGCGGCGATTCGCTATCGGCAAACACCTACCTCGATCAGGCTGATGTCCTTCAAGCGTACCGCTGACCATCCAGCACACTGCCCGGATGGACCAGCAAGCACCCCCAAGCAAAGGCAAAAGCCATCGCCTGCGCCTCGGACGTCGCTCGACGCCTCACGCGCGCTATCACCTCCGCTTCGCAACGCATCGTCGCGTCCCAGTCTTCGCTGACTTATTCGCTGCGCGAGCCGTCGTGCTAACGCTGCTGGAGAAGGAACGCCAGCGCCATGCGAAGACATTGGCTTACGTCGTCATGCCCGACCACGTTCACTGGCTGTGTGATCTCGGCGAGCGCGTGAGCCTGTCCATGCTGGCAGGACATTTCAAAGGACGCGTCAGCGAACGATTGCGCCGGACCATCAAGGCTCCCGGCCCGCTTTGGCAGGATGGATTTTTCGATCGCCAGTTGCGCCCGGAGGAAGATCCCCATGCCGTTGCCCGCTACATCGTTGCCAACCCTTTGCGTCGTGGTCTGGTGACAGAGCTCGGCGACTATCCGCACTGGGACGCTGCATGGATGGGTAACGGTTAGCCCCTGTGGGCGCCTGGTCTTGTTGCCGAGCGCAGTCCTCGTCGCTGCGTCGCCTTCGGCGCCTGCAGCCTCCCACAAGGCACCGCGCGGCGTTGTGGGAGAGCCCAGGCCGCCGCAGGCGGACGGGCCGAGCACTTGGCGTAACGCTTCGATTCAGGATCAGTCCTCGATCGCTGCGTCGCCTTCGGCGCCTGCAGACTCCCACAGGCCTTGCGTGGTGTTGTGGGAGAGCCCAGGCCGCGCGCAGCGCGGACGGGCCGATTGCTGCCAGCCTGCAGATCAGAACGCGCGTTCGGGGATCGTGATGACGTCGCCGGGGCGCAGCTGGAAGTTCGTCTGCAGATCCCCGCGGCGCAGGATCGCGTCGAGATCGATGTCGCGCGGGTCCGAGCCTGCCCGATACAAACGCGTTCTCGACGGCGATGCGAACTCCGTCGGCCCGCCGGCCTCGAGGACGAGGTCCATCACCGTCATGCCAGGCCGATGAGGCACCGACCGGGCCTGACGCACCGCACCCGTCACCCGGACCCGGGTCAGATACTCCGCACTCGCCACACCCGTGACGATGACGCTCACCTGCGGGTCCTGCACGAACTCGCCCAGCCGCTCGGTGATGATCGCGGCCACCGCTTCCGGCGTTTTGCCGCCCACGTCCACATCCCCGATCAGCGGCGCGGACACGTGGCCGTCAGGCCGCACTGGGACCGAAACGGAAAGCTCAGGATTACGCCAGACGCTGATGTTGATGGCATCCCCCGGCCCGAGGCGGTAGCGCTCCGTGAACTGGGGACCGAGGTCCTCTTCCGGTGGCGGGGCACCGGCGGGGCTGGTGCAGCCCGTCAGCAGCACGAGCAGCAGCGCCAGAGGCAGCAGCCAGATGGCAGCAGGGTGCCAGGCCAATTGGGGCAGAGAGCGGCTCGGTTGCATCGGTTTGCTCCGTGTCGGTTTTCGTTTGCGGGTGGGAGTGTGCCTCGCGGCAGACTGCCCTTCCATCTGCTTGAATCCTAGCGAAGTCCGAGGCGAACGTCTGCCAGCACACCGACGCACGGTCCTATGGGCCGACGCTATGTGCGGTAGCGCACGTTGACCCGGATGCAGATTCTCCAGACTATGCAGGCAAACCAGAGGGTAGACGGTGTTTCGAACACACACTTGGCTCGTGCCACCAAGAGCGCGCGTGGCTTGAGTGCTTCCGCCGGCCCGCCAGACCCTACAGAGAGGATGAACAATGTCAGCGAACACATGGCGTGACCCACGCGTGCATGCCCTGCTTTTCGCAGGCGTAGCGCACGCATTTCTGGCGCCGACGGCGGCTGCGCAGGCCACCGGTGACGAGGGCAATTTCAGTGTCTCGGTGGGCTATGAAGCGGAGGCTACGGACAATGTCCGCCGTGACGATACCAATACCCGCGATGACGTGATCCACCGTCCGCGCATCAACTTAGGTTATGCGCAGGCGTTCAATCGGGTGGATCTCAGCGCCGCCTACCGGCTCGAGGCGCGTCGCTACCAGCGGAGTACGTTCAGCAGTGACGAGGTGATCTCTGGACGCAGTGCGATGAACGTGTCGTTGGTCCCGGGCAGCCTGCAGTGGAATACCGACCACGTCCGGACCGAGAACCTGATCGATCGGCGGCAGGCTGACCGGCCGGACAACCGCCGGGAGAGCAATACGCTGGGCACCGGTCTCACGTATCAACTCGGCGGCACCAGCCCGAATCAGCTCACCGCTCAGGCCCGCGCGGAGCTGTTCGACAGCAATCGCGGCTTCGACGACAGCCTGCGTTACATCGGCTCCGTCAGTTATCGACGCCTGACCTCACCGGTGCAGAGCGTGGGCCTGACGGCTTCCGGGACCAGCGTGAACTACGACGAAGATCTGGTGCCGGACTTCGATCGCTGGACGGTGCAGGCGACGTTCAATCGTGAACTGCGCACGGCGGGATTCGATCTCGGGGTGGGCTACAACGAGGTTCGCCGCTCCGGGTTTTCCAATAGTGGTGGCCTGGCGTTGTCGGCTGATGCCTATGTGGAGCCGGCGGCCGGCCATCGTTTCACGGCATCGGTGTCGCGGCAGTTCACGGACCGGACCCGGGCCACGCTGGCGGGCATTCCAGAATTCGGCGATGACCGGGAGCAGGGCGCTGCGGACGGTAACGTGTTCGAGGAAACGCGGTTCGGCTTGGGCTACAGCTTCCGGCGCGAGCGCTGGTCTTACGGGCTCAGTCTG
>SLKB01000186.1 GCA_007134805.1 Paracoccaceae bacterium | reverse complement strand
CGTGTCGTTCTACAAGATCGGACTGGGGATGCTCACGGGCGGCGGGCTTGCGCTCGCCAACGAGTTGCGCGCCGAGCATGGCAAGCGCATCTTCCTCGACATGAAATTCTTTGATATCGGCGCCACGGTCGAGGCGGCCGTGCGCGGGATCGCGCAGTTTGATCTCGATTTCCTGACCGTGCATGGCGACCCGCATGTCGTGCGCGCCGCGCGCGAGGGGGCGGGCGGGAGCGGGCTGAAGATCCTTGCGGTGACAGTGCTCACCTCGCTCGATCGGGCGGATCTCGATGACGGTCTGATGGCGCCGGGAGATCTGGCAGAGCTGACGCTCGAGCGCGCGGCGCGCGCGTTTGCGGCCGGGGCGCATGGGGTGATCGCGAGCCCGCAGGAGGCCGGGGCGATTCGCGCGCTGCCCGAGGCTGCGGGCAAGCTGATCGTCACCCCCGGGGTGCGCCCCGCCGGCGCGGCGCCGGGCGATCAGAAGCGGATCGCCACACCGGGTGCTGCGCTGCGCGCGGGCGCCGATCATATTGTGGTGGGCCGCCCGATCTGGGCCGCGAAGGCACCGCGCGCAGCCGCACGGGCTGTGCTGGCAGAGATCGCGGATGTGCCGCGCCCCTGAGGGATCCCGGCCGGGCGGCACGCCCGAGCGCGCTCAGGCGTGTTCTGGTGCAGTGATCTGGTTCGCGGGAGGGTTGAGCGCGGGAAGCGTGCTCATCACGAGTGCCTCCGCAGCGGGCAGGGGCGCCGCCCTGGCGGGGCGCGCGGGCTCGCGCAGGGCTGCGTTCAGCGCCACGATCTGATCGGCGATGCTGGGCGGGGCCCGATGACGCCGGGGCGTCATGCGCGCGCCCGGCCAGTGGGGCGCCTGGAAGGGCGCAAAGGGCGAGGGCGCGCGTTCGCGCGAACCGGCCAGGCGGGACGCGCCACCTGACGGCGCGCGCCGGTCTTGCAGCGGCAAGACGCTAATCCTCGGGGACGGGGGGGTCATCGTGTCGTCGCGCATGTCGAGAGCTTATCCCATACCGGCCTGTTTGTGCGAAAATGTCACCCTCAGCCTTAAGCGCAGGTTAACCGCACCAATCCGGGCGCGACATATTTCGGGCTTGTCCGCCCGTGCAGGGATGCCTATGCCGGGGAGATGCGGATCTTGTTTCTGGGCGATGTGATGGGGCGGGCGGGGCGCGCGGCAGTGATGCGCGCGCTGCCCAGGCTGCGCGCGGCGTGGCGGTTGGAGTTCATCGTCGTGAATGGCGAGAACGCGACTGGCGGCAGGGGGCTTTCGCCCGAACATGCGCGGCTCCTGCTCGATGCGGGGGCGGATTGCCTGACGCTGGGCGATCATGCCTTCGATCAGCGGAGCATGCGCGAGTTTGCAGCACAGGAGCCGCGCGTGATCCGGCCGCTGAACTTCGCCAAGTCGGGCGCGCCGGGGCGGGGCGCGGGCGTGTTCGAGGCCCCCGGCGGGCGCCGCGTGCTGGTCGCGCAGGCGCTGGGGCAGGTGTTCATGAAACAGCCCTATGCGGACCCGTTCTCGGCGATCGAGCCTGTGCTGCGCACGCATCCGCGCGGCGGGCAGGTGCAGGCCGCGCTGATCGACATGCATTGCGAGGCGACCTCGGAAAAGGCTGCGATGGCGCATTGGTGCGACGGGCGCGCGAGCCTTGTGGTGGGCACGCATACGCATGTGCCGACCGCGGATGCGCAGATCCTCGGCGGGGGCACGGCGTTTCAGTCGGATGCGGGCATGTGCGGGGATTATGATTCGGTCATCGGCATGCACAAGGACGAGCCGATGCGCCGCTTCATCACCGGCATGGCGCAGGCGCGTTTCGAGCCCGCGAAAGGGCCGGTGACCTTGTCGGGCGTGTATCTGGAAACCGATGATCGGACCGGCGCTGCCACGCGGCTCGAGATGGTGCGGCTGGGCGGGCGGCTTGCGCAGGCGGGGCCGTCAGTGGTGGACCTGCCCGAGACGGGGCTCGATGCGCCCGGCTGAGCCGGCCCTTGGCGCGGCCCTGGCGTGGCTGTGCGGGATTGGCGCGCTCTGGGGGCTTGGGGCGCCGATGGTGCGATTCGCGCGGATGGAGGGGCTCGCGGCCGTCTCGATCGTGTTCTGGCAGGCGGTGATCGGGCTTGTTCTGCTGGTGGTGATCCAGCGGTTGAGGGGAAGGCTGTCGCTGCCGTGCGATCGGGCCTCGCTGCTTCTCTATGCGGCGGTGGCGGTGCTGGGGATCGTGGCGCCGCATATGGCTGGATACTGGGCGCTGGGGCATATTCCGGCCTCGGTCCATGCGCTGCTGACCTCGTTGGTGCCGATGTTCGCGCTGGCGCTGGCGCTGGGATTGCGGATCGAGCGGTTTGCCGCGCGCCGCGCGCTGGGGCTGGGCCTGGGCGCGGCGGCAGTGGTGCTTCTGGTGATGCCGGGGACGCGGTTGTCCGCCTCGGTGCCAGTGGTGTTTGTCTTCGTGAGCGCGGTTGCTCCCCTGTGCTATGCCATCGAGAGCGCCTTTGTTGCCCATGTCTCGCGGGCGCAGGCAGGGGCGTTGCAGGCGTTGACAGGGGGCTCGGTCCTGGCAGTGTTACTGATGGCGCCGCTGACTTACGCGATGGGCGCGCCGCTGGTGCCGCGCGCGTTGGAGCCCGCGATTTTTGCCGTGATGGTGTCGGGCACCTCCTCGGTGCTGGCCTATGCGGGCTATGTGGCGCTCTTGCGCCGGGCAGGCAGTGTCTTTGCTTCGCAGGTGGCTTATCTGGTCACTGCGACAGCGATCGGCTGGTCGATGCTGCTGCTCGGCGAGCGCCCCGGTCCGGGCCTTTGGCTCGCGCTGTGCCTGATGTTCGCGGGCCTGTTTCTTGTGCAGCCGCGCCCGAAACTGGCGGCGCTCTCCATCAGCTCGGGATAAACCACGCTTGCAATCGCCCGAGATTCTGCGCGACATTCAGCCCCTGACGAGGAGGGGCCCGGGGGCCAGCGCCCGCGCCCATTGAAGGAGCCGCGATGTTCGGGATCGAACTGGGCAGCACGCTCGAGGCTGTTGTTTCGCTTGGCATCGTGATTGCCATGTTCCTGTCCTTTATCCGCGAAACCTATCCGGTCGAGGTGACGGCAATCGGTGGTGCGGTCCTGATGCTGTTTCTGGGCATCCTGCCGTCGGAGGCGGCCTTTGCCGCGCTGTCGAACCACGCACCCTGGACGATCGCCGCGTTGTTCATCGTTGTGGGCGCGCTAGTGCGCACGGGCGCGCTGGACTATGTCACCCAGGTTGCCTCGCGCAATATCGAGAAACGCCCGATCCTGACGCTGGCGATGTTGACGGGAACGGTGCTCGGCCTGTCGGCCTTCGTAAACAACACCCCCATTGTAGTGGTGATGATCCCGATCTTCATTCAGTTGGCGAAACAGATGGGGGTCTCGGCGTCCAAGGTTCTGATCCCGCTCAGTTATCTTGCGATCATGGGGGGCACTCTGACGCTTATCGGCACGTCAACCAACCTTCTGGTTGACGGGGTGGCGCAAGCCAACGGACTGGCCCCGTTCGGGGTGTTCGAGATCACCAAGATCGGGGCGCTGATGGCGCTGACGGGGCTTTTGTATCTGGTGTTCGTGGGGCGCTACCTGCTGCCCGAGCGCGCCTCGATGAGCGATCTGCTGGCGGATCGGTCACGGACGAAATACTTCACCGAAGTCGCCATCCCCGAAAGCTCGCGGCTGATCGACAAGCGGCTTGACGAGGTTGACGCCTTCAAGCGCGAGGGCGCGCGGGTGATCGATGTGCTGCGCGGCGATGCCAGCCTGCGCTGGGACATGAAATCGGTTGTTCTGCAGGCGGGGGACCGTGTGGTGCTGCGCACCGGGATCTCGGAAGTGCTGGGGCTGCGCAAGAACCGCGATGTCGAGCAGGTCAACCGCGACGAGACCCAGAATGGCGGCACGGGCGATGAAGCGCCCCGCAGCGAGGACGGCCCCGACGTCGATCCACGCGAGCGGTTGCGCGATGTCGAGCGGCTCTCCTCGGTCGAGACGGCGACTGTCGAGGTGCTGATCACGCCTGATTGCAAGATGGTTGGCCGGTCGCTGGGGGGGATGCGGTTGCGGCGGCGCTACGGGGTCTACCCGCTGGCGGTGCATCGCCGGAACCAGAATATCGGCACGAATTTCGAGAAACTTGTCGTGCGTGTGGGTGATACGCTGCTGCTGGAAGGCGCGCCCGATGACATCCAGCGGCTTGCCACCGAGATGGAACTCGCCGATATCACCAAGACCAGCGAACGGGCCTTTCGTCGGGGTCATGCGCCGATCGTGATCGCCGTGCTGGCCGCGATCGTGGTGTTTTCGGGGCTCAACATCGCGCCGATCTCGCTGATGAGCTTTCTGGGCGTGGCGGTGGTGCTGCTGACGCGGTGCATCGACGCCGACGAGGCGATGGGGTTTGTCGACGGTCGATTGCTGGCGTTGATCTTCGCGATGCTGGCGGTCGGCGCAGGGCTAGAGGCGTCGGGGGCGGTGCAATTGATCGTCGATCTGCTCACGCCGATGATGACGATGCTCTCGCCGCTTGTGCTGGTGCTGGCTGTCTATGCGCTCACCAGCCTGTTGACCGAGATGGTGACCAACAACGCGGTCGCGGTGATCCTGACCCCGATCGTCATCGCGCTGGGCACGCAGCTGGGGCTCGACCCGCGCGGGCTGGTGGT
>SLKB01000258.1 GCA_007134805.1 Paracoccaceae bacterium | reverse complement strand
TTTTGCAGGATCGGGGATACTGCCGACAAGTGCTGTCTGCCGTGCCGAACGCGCCAGAGCAATCTGCGGCGAGAGGACACAATGCCTGCCTGCGAGCAGCCACTCAGTAGCGCAGGATCGCCACCATCGCGTCGTCCTCGGGCAGAACGCCCTGGGCCAGAATTCTGACACTGCCACCATTTTGCAGCGTCAGACAGGCGGCAAGGTTTGGCAAATCGCGCGTGTCGGCCTCAGGGCCTTCGGTCAGTTCGGCCGTCGCTGTCTCGTCGTCAAACCTGCCAGCGATAGCCCCACCCTCGGCCAGGAACAACTGATCGACCCTGCCGTGATAGGCTGCGGAAAGCAGGTCTGCAGGATCGGTGCAGACCGTCGCATCCTTGCGTCCCGCCAGAGACTCCAGAACCTCCAACTGCTTTGCCTTGGCCGTGTCATGGATTGGCTGCATCACTGCAAGGGCAGACATGTGGAGCCCGGCCTCGTCCATGGAGGCGGGATTAGCTTCGACCGACCCGACAATCAGGGATTTCAGTGCGTCGGCTTTCATTAACTGACCACCGATCTCGGCATCCGCGATGATGACCAGACCGACCGGTTGGCGCGCCAGATGTGCCGCCAGCGCCGCTGCCGTCCTGCGCGCAAATTCGACCAGCCGCCCCTTTCGCCATTCCTCGGGGCTGTCGCCATAGACTTGCGTCTTTGGCATGTTCTTGCCGCCCGTGTTCGGGCGCCCATAGCCCCCCGATTGCAGCGACCCCTCATAGTCAGGGATCTCGTCCAGGGCCTCGACACTGGCGGGCATGTCGGCAACCTGCATGCTGGTGATCGAGAACCGGGTGGCCTTGAAGGCGCGGGTCTCGTCGGCCGTCATGGCCAGGATCACGAACTCCGCGTCTTGTTCCTGCAACGGTAGCAGCGGCACAATGTGATAGCCCGGGCCGACAACCGCAAGTTCATCAACTGTGACGGGCAGCTGGAACTCCTGCATCCCGTCGTCTGACAGGAACAGGGCAAGGCCCTGCTCCTGATGCTGCCAGAAATCGAAATCCTCCAGAAGTTCAGCTGCCGGTGCGAGAATCGTGTCGATGCGGTCAGCGGAAAGGTCCAGTGCCGCAAGCTTTTCGCGCGCTTGCGCCAGAAGGTTCTTGAGGATGATCGGGTTCTGACGGGTTTCGCGCCCAAAGGTGTGGGTTGGCAGGTAGAGCGAGACACCTGGCGCCGAGGCGGCGTCGATCAGGGCGATCAGGTCAGCTTTGGAGAACATTTGATTTCCTTGTCGTGACTTGCCTTGCATTCGTCTGGCGCTCGTCAGAGCGGGGTCAGATCGCGAATGGAATGGCCACCCTTGGCGTTGTGCTGGCGCCCGAGGGTGCTTTGCAACTTGCGCAACATCTTTTCCGTGGCACCTGCGCAGGCCTCTTGCGGGGTGCCGCTTCTATCTGTGACGGCGATAGGCGATTGCCCGTTCAGGCGAACCTCCAGCAGACAGCGCTTGTCGTCACTCCCGGATTTGCTTGCATTCTCGTCGCTCAAGTGGACCTCGACACGGCTGATCTGGTCTGCAAAGCGCGCGAGCCCATCCGCGACCAGTTCCTCGATCTGCTCAAGAAGCGCATCGCGGCCCTCAATATTGTCGTCCGTATTCACCTGAATCTGCATTGCTTTTCCCCTTATTGTTCTGGAGGCGGGTGTCAGCCCACCGTCGTCTTTGCGCGTAGATTATGCATCAGCCCTGGCGATGTGGCCCTCGATCGTCAGATGACCGGCTACCCACGATGCCGGTGCGATTTCGGCCTCGGCAGCGCCGTTGCGGATCCGTCGGCACTGCCCGACCGGAAGACCGGCCACGGCGAGAACGAAGTTTGTCATCACTCCGGCGGGCTGGGGCGCGAGCGCGGCGAAGACCCCGTCGAGCGAGACCGAGACATCGCACGGCAGGTAGGCGGCAGCTCCGCCGACGCCGGTGTCGGTCGCCGGCTGCCCCATGGGAGCGCCGACCGCGCCGATCACGCAGACCGGCGTCTGCAACTCGATCGCGCGGGATAGCGCGCAGCCGAAGACGCGATTGTAACCGGTGATCATATCGGTCTTCGCTGGGGCAAGAATCAGATCGAGATCGAGCGCCCCGAGCCGGGCCCAGAGCGCGGTCAATTCCACATCGAGGCAGATGATCATCGCGACACGCAGACCCAGCCACTCGAACACGTTTACATGGACGCCCGGAACGGTGATCCCGTCCGCGCCCTGCGCTTCGGCAGGGGTGAGGCTGAGCTTGTCCTGCGGGAAAGCGCCCCCCTCCGGTGTGAGGAACCAGGCGCGGTTGACGAAGATCGGGACGCCGTTGTGCATGCCCGCCGCGTGCGGGATCGTTCCCGGCAGCAGGCTGACGCCATAATGGGCCGAAAGCGCAGCCAACGAACCGAGCGCCCCGACCCCAACCTCGGCAAGCCAGCCGAGCCGCGCGGCGGGCGGAAGATTGGCGGGCGCGAAATACAGCCATTGCGCGCATGAATATTCCGGCATGATCAGCGCCCCGGCACCGCGCGCTGCCGCGTCGGCCAGACGAAGTTCGATGCGGGCGAGCCACGATGCGAGATCGGGCGTGGGGGCTTCGAGGTTCTCGGCCCAGAGATCGAGGGAGATGAACTCGATGCCGACGGTCGTCTGCCTATTGGTCATGTATGGCAATCTCCCTTGGATTTCCGTCTCCGCCACGCCGCGAGCCAGTCTGGCCGAAGGACACCAGCGTCGAAACCCGCGATACTTGGCCCGCGTCATTCCAATCCTTGCGCCCGCTGGCACAGCGCCAGCCCCGGATGATCTGGCTATGGTGAAAGCACGACCACGCACCCTGGGTGCGTGGCCATTTTGATCAAGCCGGCACTCGGTGTCAGCCGTCGTGATGCGGCATTGCTTCCAGCTTCTCTTTCGTGGTGTCAATGTGCACACGCACATTGGACCTGTCGGTCGCACGCAGGACAGTCAGGTCGCTGAACGGGATCACCACCGAATGTGCGCCAATGCCAAGAAAGCCGCCGACATCGACCACAGCGTCTGTGATCTTGCCATCCGTACCGACCTTGAGCGAACTGATCGAACCGATCGTCTCATCGTCACGTCCGTAGACTGTAGCGCTGTCGACATCGGAGGTCTTGAGGTCTTGGATTTCTGTCTTCGTATATCCATCGCGCGCGAAGACGTGAGCTTCGCCGCGGGGCGCACCGGTGGGCATGGTTGAGGTATGTGACATGATGTTTTCCTTCATCCCGAAGCATGGGAAACTGGTAACAGGGGCCCCCTGCAGGGTTGTGGCCGGCCGAGTGCCATTCGAGGCTCAAGGGCTCCGTATCGTTTCACTCAGCGATGCGGTGAACGAAGGACACCCCGAGCATCGGACTATCGGCATGGGTCACATTGAGGGAACGCGACACCGCATGTGCCGTTCCATCACAGTCCGCCCTCAACTCGTCCGCGACAAAAAGAAACGCACCATTTCGGCCGAGGCGTTCGGCCCCTTGGGATCCGCGTATGAGCCGCGCGATTTCCCGCCCGACCAGGCATGCGCCGTCTCCTTGACCTGCCAGAGTTCGACATCGACGGACCCGTCGGGCAGAAGGTAATCGCTGCGCACATAGTCGCGGCCCGAAGCCGACCTCGCGGTGATCCGCGCGGGCTCCCGCGTACCGACGAGCCCCGCCACGGTTTGCGCCGCGTTCGACGGGTGCACCGTGCGGTCGGCGTCACCGTGAAAGATGATCCGGCGCACATTCCGGTCGGCCCTGGTCGTCGCCTTGCCTTGGCTCTGGGACAATGCCGCGGGTTTCGCCCCGCTGCGCATCGCCGACAGTGCAGACCTGACGTCGTTCGCGGCCCCGCGCCGCAGACCGGAATGGACCCCTGCGGCCGAAAAGACATCCGGATAGGTCTCGGCAAGGATCGCGGCCATGGCCCCGCCCGCCGACAGGCCGGCGACGAACACCACGTCCCGTCCGAGGCCGAACTCCCGCATCAGTTTGCGCGCAAGGCTTGCGATGATCGCAGGCTCACCCGCGCCGCGCGACTGATTGACCGGGGCGAACCAGTTCCAGCAGGTGGACGGATTGTGTTTGCGGGTTTGCGAAGGGTAGGCGACTGCCAGACCATGTTTCTGCGCAATCGCATTCATGTTGGTGCCGGTCGCGAAGTCGTTTGGGTCCTGCGTGCATCCGTGCAGCATCACGATCAGCCCCTTCGGGCCGTCGGGTTGTCTGGCCGGAAGATAGAGCATGAACTCTCGCGCCCCGGCGGAACAGCGATGCGTTCGCTCCAGATACTGCGCGCCTTTCGGAATGGCGGGCGGTTTCGACGGGCTCGCGGGCCGCGCCTGCAGGAATGCGGCCGGGATTGTGGCCTGCACCGCGCGCAATTGCTTGAGCACAGTGGACAGGCGGCGGTCCTTGGGCGCATTGGCCGGAGCCGCAAGTTTGCGCGATGCTCCGACGGCCGCCTTGCGCCGCTTTCTTGCGGGCTTCGGTTTGCTGGGCGCCATCGCAGACAGGTTCGAGAGCGAGGCCGCGACGCTCTTGAGCATTGCGCTGCTGATCGCGCGCTGCATGGATTTTGTCGCCGACCGCGCCTTGGCGGTGCGCGTCGTTCGTGTCGCCCGGCGCAGTGCCTTCGCGAAGCTGAATTTCATTGGACTGACCCTTGGATCGGGTGCACCTGCAGC
>SLKB01000134.1 GCA_007134805.1 Paracoccaceae bacterium | reverse complement strand
TCTGGGACGTCACTATATCGGGATCGAGCGCGATGCAGGGTATCGCGACCTTGCCATGCAGCGACTTGGGCAAGTGCGGCGGCTGGAACAGGAAGCGCTGCAGACAATGGTGTCCAAACGGGCGCAACCGCGTGTCGCCTTCGGCCAGCTTGTCGAGCGGGGTATGCTGCGCCCTGGCGAGACATTGGTCAATGCGCGTGGTCAGGCGGCGAAAGTGCGCGTCGATGGCTCGCTGGTGAGCGCGACGCATCGCGGATCGATCCATCAGGTGGGTGCGGCGCTCGAGAACGCGCCATCTTGCAACGGATGGACTTACTGGCAATTCAAGCGCGATGGCCAGCTCATTCCGATCGATGTGCTGCGCCAGCAGATCCGGGCCGAACTTTACGGCTGAGGGGTGATTCAGATACCGCCGGTGTCCCGCTTACCCGCCGGGATGCCCACTGGCCCCGCCTGCAAGGCGGGGCTTTTTTTCATTTGATGATCGGGGGATCCGGATGTGCGCGCTCAGGTCGATGCGAGTTGGTCCCAGCATTCCAGCGCCTTGCCGGCATACATCACCGAAGGGCCGCCCCCCATCTGGATGGCCATGGCGAGTACGTCTCCCAACTCCTCGCGTGTCCCGTCAGCCTTCATCAGAGCTTCGACATGAAAGGCAATGCAGGGCTCGCATCGGACTGCGAACGAAATGCCGAGCGCCACGAACTCCTTTTCCTTGAGTCCAAGCACACCACTGGTTTTGGCGGCGGCCGATAGTGCGCCAAAGCCCTTCATCGTCTCGGGGATCGTTTTTGCCAGAACGCGGCTCTGTCCGCGTATGTCGGCGATGAAAGCGGGATAATCCATCACTGCAACCTCATATTTCGGAACTCGAATATGAGATAGCGCGCCTTGCGTTCAGAGCGCCTTGATCTGCATCAAGCGCCCAGACGCCTCATATCCGTAGAAAAGGTTGTGCGAGCCGCGGCAACAGCCCCTTGAACTTCAAAGGTGCGTCAGTCGCTGCAAGGCAAATGCAATCCTCGCCCGGCTCGGCAACGGGCGTATGGTGCAGCTCTTCGTCTGCGATCTCGATATCGCCACGGCCGAAACGATCCGCCTCATCCGAGAAAGCACCTTGCAGCACGAGCGTCAATTCCAGCCCGCGATGGCCGTGATCCGGCACCGATGTCCCGGCCGGAATGCGCAAAAGCCGCGCGCTTGCATGGTCAGAGGTCGGCAGCACTACCTGCCGGACGCCGCCCCCGACGGCGCGCCATTTCACCGCCTCGATGCCGCCGTCCAGATAGGCGCGCAAAGGCTGCGGCAATACCTTATCTGTCACCTGCGCGGCAGGTTCGCGGGGACTCTCCCCCTGAACCTTCAGCCGCGCGAGGGTTTGGCTCAGTGTTTCCGGGCTCATCTCAGCCGAAGCATCGACTTTCTCGAGAAGCGCACCCCCGATTGCATCGAAGCTCCCAAGCCGCGCGCGACACTCTGCGCAGAGTGATATGTGGGTCGCGACCACAAGATTAAACGCCTCGGGCAGAGTTCCCGCCGAATACGCCATCAGCAGTCTGTCACTCAAATGATGTTTGATCATCGCCATTTCGTCTTTCGTCTTCATCCCAAACTATGCCGAAGCCGCTCCAGGGCCAGTCGTATCCTCGATTTGATCGTGCCGAGAGGCAATCCCGTCTCATCGGCGATCTCGCTATGCGTCAACTCGCCGAAATAGGCGCGCTCGATCATGATGCGCTGCTTTTCCGGCAATTCGGACAAGGCTGCCCGCAATTGGTCATTCTCTTGCTGCAGCGCGATGACATCGAGCTGGTCAGGCTCTTCTTCCGGCCCCCAGCTCAACTCTTCAGGTTCTGGGCGGCGATCCCTGCGCAACATGTCAATCCGCCTGTTCCGGGCGATCGTGAAAATCCACGTCGCGACTGAAGCACGCGAAGGGTCGAACTGCTTGGCTTTGCGCCACACAGTCACCATGACATCCTGCGCACACTCCTCGGCGAGCGCTGCATTCGCTCCCGACTTCATCAGAAACGCCTTCACGCGCGGCCCAAAATGCGCGAACAACTTGGTAAACGCTTCCTTATCCTGCTGGTGGGCGATGCTATGCACCACGCCGACCCAATCCGAACCGTTTTCGGTCACGCTCGCCTGCCTTCGGGTCTTCCGCGAAACATCTTCATTTGCGAATAACCTATCCGCATCAAGGACCGCTTGTCGAGCGGCAGAGGGCATGCGAGCAAAATCGAACATGTGAGGGTTACGCATGCGCCGCGTCATCGGATCACCACATCTCGAAAAAACCGACGCCGGGTCAGATTGAGGGCTTGTGATCCGCATTCCGAACCGGTTCGTAATGAGTAGAGATCGAGCAGCAGGAGTCTCTACTGAATGCCTTTTGAACTTAACGACGCACCCGCCCGCCGCATCGCGGTGATCGGGGCGGGTATCTCTGGGCTTGCAGCAGCCTACCTGACCTGCGGCCGCGATCGGGTGACCGTGTTCGAAGCCGAGCCGCGCTTAGGCGGGCATGCCCGCACCATGATCGCGGGCAAGCATGGCGACCAGCCGGTCGACACGGGCTTCATTGTTTTCAACAAGGCGAATTACCCAAATCTGACAGCGCTCTTTGACAAGCTGGAGGTGCCAGTCGCGCCGTCGAGCATGTCATTCGGCGCGTCTTTCGCAGGCGGGCAGTTCGAATACAGCCTGTCCGGCATCGACGAGATCTTCGCCACGCGTGCCAACCTCGCGCGCCCGCGCTACTGGGGCATGATCCGCGATATCCTGCGCTTCAATGCCCGCGGGCTTGCCGTGTCGCAAGCGGATCCATCGCTGACCATCGGTGGGCTCCTGGAGCGGCTTGGCACGGGTGCGTGGTTTCGCGATCGATATCTGCTGCCCTTTTCGGGCGCGATCTGGTCGACGCCGACGCGGAAGGTCCTTGATTTTCCGGCGCATGCGATGATGGATTTCTTCCGTAACCACGCACTTCTGGGTTACGAGGGGCAGCACCAGTGGTTCACTGTTCAGGGTGGGTCCATTGAATATGTGCGCCGGCTCTGCGCGTATCTTGAGCGCGTCGGCGTCACGCTGCGGCCCGGTACGCCGGTGCAATCAGTGCGCCGCAGTCCCCTGGGCGTGATGCTGAAGGCCCATGGCATGGAGGAAGAGCGTTTCGACGAGGTCATCTTTGCCACCCATTCCGATGTCTCGTTGCGCCTGCTGGCCGATCCGTCCCCTGGAGAGGGCCGGCATCTGGGGGCTGTGCGCTACCAGCCCAATCACGCGATCCTGCATTGCGATCCGGCCGTGATGCCACGCCGTCGGAAATGCTGGGCAAGCTGGGTTTATACCGAGCGCGGCCCGCAGGATCGCGAGCGGATCTCGTTGAGTTACTGGATGAATTCGCTTCAGCCGATCCCGCAGGAGGACCCGATCTTCGTAACGCTGAACGCCAACAGCCCCGTGCGCGAAGACTGCATTTATGACACGTACACTTTCGCGCATCCGGTCTATGATCAGGGGGCGCTGGCCGCGCAAGCGGCGATCCGCGCGGCCAACGGGACCAACCGCACCTGGTTCTGCGGAGCCTGGATGCGCAACGGCTTCCATGAGGATGGCTTTACCAGTGCGGTCGATGTCGCCCGGGCGATGAATGCGGCGACGGCCGGGTTGACTGCGGCATGAGATCGCTTGAGCATATCGCGGGGCAGACTTTTCACGGACGCCGCGGGCCCGTGCAGAACCGGTTCACCTATGGTGTCGATTATGTCCTGTTCGACGCCGAAGCGCCGCTGCGCCTGCCGCGCCTGATCTCGCGTAACCGGCGCAACCTCGCAAGCCTGAGCGACCGGGACCATGGTGGCGCGCCGGGGCAGGGGCGGGGGGCAGCATGGGTGCGCGACGTGCTCTACGCGCATGATCTGGCGACGACGGCGAGCGGACCGGTTCTGCTACTCACGCAGCCACGGGTTCTGGGTCATCTTTTCAACCCGGTCAGCTTCTGGCTGTGCCATGATCACAATGGCGGTCTCCGCGCGGTGATCGCCGAGGTCAACAACACCTATGGTGACCGGCACTCATATCTGTGCGTTAAGCCCGATGCTTCGGTCATCACGGCGCGGGACGAGTTGGCGGCGCAGAAGATCTTTCATGTCTCGCCCTTCCAGCCTGTGGCCGGGGCCTACACGTTCCGCTTCGACATCCGCCCCGACCAGATTGCGATACGCATCGGATATACGCAGGATGACGAGGCACCGGGCGCAGGGCTGGTGGCGACGCTCGCGGGGCCGCGCGCGCTGCTCACCAATCGCGCGATCCTGGGGCGAATGACCGCGCGCATGGGGTCGCGTCGGGTGCTGGCACTGATCCACTGGCAGGCGCTCAGGCTCTGGTGGCGGGGTGCTGCCTTTCACGCGCGCCCGGTACCGCCTGCGCAAGAGGTCAGCCAATGACCGACACCACCCTCGCGCCTGCCCGCCCCCGCCTTTGGGGGTACTCGCTGTTTGGCGCGCTGTTGGCGATGGCGGGGCTGCCGATCTACATTCACGCGCCTTTTTTCTATGTCGAGCAATATGCAGTCTCGCTCGCAACGCTGGGCACGGTGCTTTTCGTGCTGCGCGGGTTCGATTTCCTGCAAGACCCCGCGCTCGGATGGCTGGCAGCACGGCTGAATGCAATGCGCGGGCAGGCCGTCGCCATCACAGTGGTGTTGATGGCCGGCGC
>SLKB01000099.1 GCA_007134805.1 Paracoccaceae bacterium | reverse complement strand
TCCACGTCCAGAGAAACTGGAAGATCGCGAAAGACGCAAGTGCGGGAAAGCTCAGCGGCAGGATGATGCGTACGAAGATCTGGAAATCGGTCGCCCCGTCAACCTTGGCGCTCTCGATGATATCACGCGGCAGGCCGACCATGTAGTTGCGCAAGAGATATACCGCGAGCGGCAGCCCGAAGCCCGTATGCGCCAGCCAGATGCCGAGGAAACTCTGCCCGATGCCGACATTTGTGTGCAGCGTCAGAAGTGGGACCAGCGCCAGTTGCAACGGCACCACCAGAAGCCCCACCACCGCCGCGATCAGCAACCCCCGCCCCGGGAAATCCATCCAGGCCAGCGCATAGGCCGCAAAGGCCGCGATCAGGATCGGGATGATCGTGGCCGGAATGGTCACGGTCAGCGTGTTGATGAAGGCGCGGTCCATCCCGTCGGCCTGCATCACGGTGTTGTAGTTGGCGAGCGTGAAGCGCGGCGCGGTTCGCGCCTCGAAATAGAGCGTCGGGCCCCGCGCGAGCGATTCTTCCGTCTCGACACGGTAGGTGCCGTCCGCCTCGACTGTCACGGTGCCGCCAGTGCGCAGTTCGACCACCTCGCCGGGGACGAATTCGGCAGGCGCGACGGCGCGCGTCCCGAAGCCCGAGACGACACCCCCATCGGGGAATTCGCTGGCAAGCCCGTCCAGCGTGAAGATATTGCCCTCGAGAATGAAGGTGCCATTCTCCTCGCGCGGGTCATCGGCCGCGACGCGCGCACGGAAGTTCAGATCAACCGCGAAGGGCGCCTGCCACCAGCCCGAGTTCGAGATCTGGTCCCGGTCGCGGAAGGACGAGATGAACAGCCCGATGGTCGGCAACAGCCACAACAGCACGAGGATTACCACGGTGATGTTGACTGCGAGCTTCCCGCTCTGGTTCTGGCCTGCGATATTGTCCATGATCCCCTCCTCCCTCAGCGCATTTCTTTGCGGGCTTGCCGGATGTTCCAGATCATCACGGGCAGCACCAGGATCATGATCACGAAGGCCACCGCCGTGGCGCGCCCGTCATCGCGGAACATGTAGGTCATCATGTAGCTCGGCAGGATATGCGTGCCGAAATTGCCCCCCGTCATCGTGTAGACGATGTCGAAGACCTTGAGCACCAGAATGGTGATCGTGGTCCAGACCACGACGATGGTGCCCATGATCTGCGGCACCTTGATCTTGAAGAAGACCTGGAACGGGTTCGCGCCGTCAATGATCGCGGCCTCGATGGTTTCCTCGGGAATGCCGCGCAGCGCCGCCGACAGGATCACCATGGCAAAGCCGGTCTGGATCCAGACCAGGATGAACATGAGGAAGAAATTGTTCCAGAACGGGATCTGCACCGGATCGACCGGCGCCATCCCGAAGCTGTCGCGCACCGAATTGATGATGCCGATATCGGGATTGGCCGAATAGACGAATTTCCAGATCAGCGAGGCGCCGACAAAGCTGATCGCCATGGGCATGAAGATCAGCGACTTGGCGATATTGCCCCAGCTCAGCCGGTCGGTCAGCTGCGCGACGAGCAGGCCGAAAAAGGTGGCCATCGCCGGCACCACGATGATCCACAGCAGGTTGTTGAACACTGCCGTGCGGAACGACCCTTCCGAGAAGAGGTCGACATAATTGCCCAGCCCGATGAAATTCGCCCCCGACCGGTCAAACAGCGACCGCCAGAACGAGCCCACCACCGGATAGGCCAGGTAGAGCCCCAGCGCGAACATTGCCGGGAACAGAAAGAGCCACGGCCGGACCTGATTGGCGCGGTTGATATTCACCCCCGCCTTCGGCCCCTTGGCAGGGAAGATCACCTTGTCGAGGACCATGTTCGAGGCGTAGAAATACCCCACGCACCCCCCGACCCCGATGATGATGGTCAGTATCCCTTGCATGACTGGTGACATGCGTCTCCTCCCCGGTCGCTGACGGGCGTGGCGCCCATTCCAGACGGGCATGGCGCGCGCGCCATGCCCTGCAGGGCCGTGCGCGCGCACGGCCCTGCGATGTCAAGCTCTAGCGCATGGCGTCCCAGCGGTTCTGGATGGCATCGGCCACGCTTTCCGCATCGCCCTGCGTGGTGAAATCCACCATGCCTGTCCAGAAGGCGCCGGCCCCGATCTCGCCCGGCATCACGTCGGAGGCGTCAAAACGGAAGGTGGTGGCATCGAGCAAGATCTGGTTCATCGCGCGCAGCGAATCGTCGCGGAACGTGTCGAGATTGACGCCCGCATGCGGGGTCAGGAAGCCCGATTGCGCCATCCAGACCTCATGCGCGATCGGGGTCTTGAAGAACTCGATCAACCCGCGCGCGGCATCGCTGTCGCGGGTGATGGCAAATTGCGTGCCGGCACCCAGCACCGGATCGCCGAGATCCTTTTCCTCGAAGGACGGGAAATAGAAGAAGTCGAAATCGAACCCGAATTCCGCGTCATCCGGGAAGAAGGTCGGGATGAACGAGGCCTGCTTGTGCATGTAGCAACCCGGCGGGATCTGGAACAGGCCCGCGGGGCTGTCACGGAAATCGGTCGTCGCCGAGGCTTCCGGCCCACCCGCGGCCCAGCCGTCGGTGCGCACGAAGGTGCCGAAGGTCTCGATCGCCTCGATCACCTCAGGCGAGTTGAAGGGCAACTCATTGGTGATCCACTGATCATAAAGCTCGGGCTCGTGCAGGCGCAGCATGATATCCTCGACCCAGTCGGTCGCGGGCCAGCCGGTCGCCGCGCCGGATCCCAGCCCGATGCACCAGGGCGTGCCCCCGTCATCGACCATCTGCTGCGACAGCTCGAGCAGATCTTCCATCGTCTCGGGGATCTCGTAGCCCATCTCCTCGAACTGTTCGGGGTTGTACCAGACCAGCGACTTGACATCGACCTTGTAGAAGAAACCGAACATCTCTTCCTCGCCATCGGGGCCGGGGAAGGTGCCCAGATCGACCCATGAGTCGCCCGCGGCGTAATTCTCGCGCATCCACGCGGCGGTCTCCTCGCCAAGCGGTGCAAGCGCACCGCGCGCGGCCATGTCGGCGGCCAGCCCGGGCTGCGGGAAGACAGCGATATTGGGCGGCGTGTCGGCCTGGATCGCGATCACGATGTCCTGCTCGAAACTGTCAGAGCCCGAATAGCTGACCTCGGCCCCGGTCGCAGCCGAGAAATAGGCCAGCACATTGTTGACCATCCGCGCGTCTTCCCCTGTCCAGGGCCCTGTGAGCGTCAGACGCTCGCCCGAGAAATCATGCGCCTCCGAGAATTCCTCGAAGCTGTCCCAGTTGAAGCCTTCGGTTCCCGGCTCGATGATGAGGTTCTGTGCGCCCGCCGCGCTGCCAAGCAGCGCCAGCGTCGCGACGCTTGCGTAGAGTCTCGATTTCATTGTCATCCTCCCAAGGTTGACGTGATTATCGCATTTTTTTTGAGCGCCCTCTGCCTGGAATTCCATCACTTTGGAATCGCTGCCTTCAAAGCGCTTTGAGCAAGTGCAGGGTGAAACAACTCAACCATGCTGTCAACGCCTTTATCTGAAAACGATTGTATTCACTCAGTCTTTTGCAGGTGCAGCATTTCCGAGCCCAAGAATTTCCCTTTTCAGGCGCGACGCGATCTGTCTAGAATGGCGGCAATTCAACACGATTTGGTCAAATCATGGGCGTTACACTCAAGCAGTTGGCCGCCTCGCTCGATCTGTCGCCAACCACTGTCAGTCGGGCCCTGAACGGCTTCCCCGAGGTGAATGCGAAAACCCGCGCGCGTGTGATGGCAGCGGCGCTCAAGGCCAATTACCACCCCAACACCCGCGCGAAATCGCTCGCCACGGGCCGCGCGCAGGCGATCGGGCATGTGATCCCGGCCTCGACCAGCCATGAGATCGTGAACCCGGTCTTTGCCGATTTCATCGCCGGCGCGGGCGAGAGCTATGCGCGCGCGGGCTATGAGATGGTGCTGCGCATTACGCCCGACGATCAGGAAGAAAACGCCTATCGCGATCTGCTCGCGCGCGGGTCGATCGACGGGATCATCCTGCACGGGCCGAGGGTTCAGGATGCGCGCGTGGCAATGCTGGCCGAGATGGGCGTGCCCTTCCTCGTGCACGGGCGCACCAGCGGGGTGAATGCCCCCTATTCCTGGCTCGACATCAACAACCAGCGCTCGTTCGCGCGCGCCACGCAGTTCCTGCTGGATTTCGACCATCGGCGCATCGCGCTGATCAACGGGATCGAGGGGATGGATTTTGCCCAGCGCCGGCGGCAGGGCTATCTGCAGGCGCTCGCCGCGGCCGGTATCGCGCCCGACCCGCTGCTGATGCGGCAATCCGAGATGACCGAGCCCTATGGCTACCGCGCCGCGCAGGAAATGATGCAGCTGCCCGACCCGCCCACGGCGTTCATCGCCTCGTCGATGATCGTGGCCTACGGGCTGCGCCGGGGGCTCACGGATCTCGGGCTCAAGCTGGGCCGCGATGTCTCGGTGATCGCGCATGATGACGAGCTGTCCTATCTGCCCAATTATGGCGATGTGCCGACCTTCACGGCAACCCGGTCATCCGTGCGCGAGGCCGGCCGCCGCGCCGCGCGGATGCTGCTCAGGCTGGTCGATGACCCCGACTGCGGCCCGCTGACCGAGCTGATGGAAACCGCGCTCATCCTTGGCGCCTCGACGGGCCCGGCGCCGCGCTAGGCGCGACGGGTGCATGATCCGCGCGCATTGTGCGATCCCGGCCCGCC
>SLKB01000410.1 GCA_007134805.1 Paracoccaceae bacterium | reverse complement strand
GCGGAACGCTTGATGGGGGTGTGCTGACCCGCAGGAGCGTGACGGCCTGGCCCTATTCGGCGGCCAGTGGGGTGTCTTTGCCACCCAGCCGGAACGCGGCCAGAAGGGCCGCGCGGCGTTCGGCGGCGGTTTCGGCGTTGCGCGCCTTGACCGGGCCGAAGCCGCGAATCGAGAGCGGCAGTTCGGCGAGCGCGATGGCGGTTTCGCGCGTCGCGGGGGTGAGGCCCGCCAGCAATTCGGGGATCAGCGCTTCATAGTCGCGGATGAGTGCGCGCTCCATCCGGCGCTCGGCAGTGTAGCCGAAGGGATCGAGCGGGGTGCCGCGGATCCGGCGCAGGGGGGCGAGCAGGCGGAAGGCGCGCAGCATCCACGGCCCGAAGGCGCGCTTGACCGGCCGCCCATCCGCGCCTTCGCGCGACAGAAGCGGGGGCGCGAGGTGGAAGCGGGGGGTGAAATCGCCCTCGAATTCTTCGCGCGCGCGGGCAACCGTGTGCAGATGCAGGCGCGCGACCTCGTATTCGTCCTTGTAGGCGAGAAGCTTGTGATAACCCTTGGCGACGGCTGCGCGCAGGTCGGGATCGTCCACCTGACCCACCAGCTTGCGGTAGCGCCGGGCAAGGCGCGCGGACTGATACGCGGTCAGATGGGCCTCGCGAAAGGCGATCTGGTCGTCAAGCGTCTGGGGCAGCGTCTGGAGGTTGTCCGCGATCAGCCGCGCGGCGGCGCCCTCGTCTGCGACCGACCAGCGGCCCAACTCGAAGGCGCGGCTGTTGCCCTCGACCGCCGCCTTGTTGAGTTCAATCGCGCGCAGGATCGCCGTGCGCGTGACGGGCACGAGCCCCATCTGCCAGGCCGCGCCCAGCGCGATCATGTTGGAAAAGATGCTGTCGCCCAGCAGTTTCTTCGCAAGCTCGCTGTAGTCGAACAGATGCACCCGCTCCCCCAGCCGTGCCTTGAGCGCGAGGGCGAGATCCTCGGCCGGGATGCGGAAATCAAGGTTGCGGGTGAACTCGCCGGTGATGATCTCGTGGGCATTGACGGCAGCACCCGTGCGGCCCTTGCGCATGAGCGAGAGCGTGCGCGCGCCGGCCGAGACGACGAGATCGCCGCCGATCACAGCATCCGCCTCGCCGATGGCGACGCGGATGGCGCTGATATCCTCGGGCGTATTGGCGATGCGGCAATGGATATGCACCGCGCCGCCTTTCTGGGCGAGGCCTGCCATCTCGATCATCGCGGCGCCTTTCGCGTCGAGATGCGCGGCCATGGTCAGCACCGCGCCGATGGTGACCACGCCCGTGCCCCCCACCCCGGTGATGACGAGGTTATGGGTGCCCTCGATCACGGGCAGGGCGGGCTCGGGCATGTCGGGCAGGTCGATCCGGGCCGTGGCGGATTTGCGCGGGCGCGCCCCTTCGAGCGTGACGAAGGACGGGCAGAAGCCCTTGAGGCAGGAGTAATCCTTGTTGCAGGAGGACTGGTCGATCGCGCGCTTGCGCCCCAGTTCGGTCTCGACCGGGACGATCGAGACGCAGTTCGACTGCACGCCGCAATCGCCGCAGCCTTCGCAGATGTCAGTGTTGATGAAGACGCGGGTGTCGGGGTCGGGGAATTCGCCGCGCTTGCGGCGGCGGCGCTTTTCGGCGGCACAGGTCTGCACATAGATGATCGCCGAGACGCCCGGATGCTGGGCGCAGTCCTTCTGGACGGCCTCCATCTCGGCGCGGGGGTGCCAGCCTACGGATTTCGGGAAGGTGGCGCGGGCGGGTTCTTCCTTCTCGTCGAACACGACGTCGATCCGGCCCACGCCCATGGCGGCCAGTTCATGCGCGATGCGGTCCGGGGTCAGCCCGCCCTCGTTCTTCTGCCCGCCGGTCATGGCGACGGCGTCATTGTAGAGGATCTTGAAGGTGATGTTCACGCCCGCGGCGAGGGCTGCGCGGATCGCCTGCACGCCCGAGTGGTTGTAGGTGCCGTCGCCGAGGTTCTGGAACACATGGGGGCGGGTGGAAAACGGCGCCTCGCCGATCCAGTTCGCGCCCTCGCCGCCCATCTGGGTGAAGCCCACGGTGTTGCGGTCCATCCACTGCACCATGTAGTGGCAGCCGATGCCGGCATAGGCGCGGTGGCCTTCGGGCACCTTGGTGGAGGTGTTGTGCGGGCAGCCCGAGCAGTAATAGGGCAGGCGGGCGGCAAGGTCGGGGGCGTTGTCGGCGCGGCGCGCCTCGGCGAGCAGGGCGAGGGCGGCGGTGATGCGGTCAGTGCTGCGGCCTTCCTCGATGAGGATGGCGCCGAGCTTTTCGGCGATGGTGATGGGGTCGAGCGCGTAGCGGGTGGGGAACAGCTCCAGCCGGCGGCCATGTTCCCAGGTGTCGCCCTTGTGCCAGCCATAGACGCGGCGGCCGCGGCGGTCATCGAAAATGGCCTCCTTGACCTGCACCTCGATCAGCTTGCGCTTTTCCTCGACGACGATGATCAGGTCGAGCCCCTCGGCCCAGTCATGGAAGCTGTCCATGTCGAGCGGCCAGGTCTGGCCGACCTTGTAGGTGGTGAGCCCGAGGCGGTTGGCTTCCTCGGCGTCGATGCCCAGGAGCGCGAGCGCATGCACGAGGTCGAGCCAGTTCTTGCCGGCGGCGACGAAGCCGATGCGCGCGCCGGGCTTGCCGAGCACGCGGCG
This sequence comes from Paracoccaceae bacterium, assembly GCA_007134805.1. GTDB lineage: Bacteria > Pseudomonadota > Alphaproteobacteria > Rhodobacterales > Rhodobacteraceae > Roseinatronobacter. The sequence goes on along the minus strand of SLKB01000410.1, from coordinate 2,081 downwards.
GTCCATGCGGTTGGCGCGGGAGAACGCCTCGGCCGCGAAGCGCTTGTGGTCGATCATGCGCGCTTCCTGCGCGACGGGGGTGTCGACAAGGCGGATGTTGAGCCCGCCCTCGGGCATCGTGAACCCGGGCGAGGTGAAGGCCATCCGGTGGGGGTTGCCATCGACGACGGCGGTCGCCTCGACCGTGTCCTTCATGGTCTTGAGCCCCACCCAGACGCCCGCGAAACGCGAGAGCGCATAGCCGTAATGTCCGAAATCGAGCACTTCCTGCACGCCGGCGGGCGACAGGACCGGGATATAGGCATCGACCATCGCCCAGTCGGACTGGTGCAGCGTGGTCGAGGATTCGCCCGTGTGATCGTCGCCCATCGCGACCAGCACGCCGCCATGCGCCGAGGTGCCGGCCATGTTGGCGTGGCGGAACACATCGCCCGAGCGGTCCACCCCCGGCCCCTTGCCATACCAGAGGCCGAACACGCCATCATGGCGGCCTTCGCCGCGCAGTTCCGCCTGCTGGCTGCCCCAGAGGGCGGTTGCGGCGAGGTCTTCGTTGAGCCCTTCCTGAAAGCGGATCCGGGCAGCCTCGAGCAGGGCTTTCGCGCGGTTCATCTGCTGGTCGACCGCGCCGAGCGGTGAGCCGCGATAGCCGGTGACGAAGCCTGCCGTGTTCAGCCCCGCCGCGCGGTCGCGCGCAGCCTGCGCGAGCATCAGCCGCACCAGCGCCTGCGTGCCGTTCAGGAGCACGGGCGATTTGTCGAGATCGAAGCGGTCCGAAAGCGAAATATCCTGCCGCACCATCTGCACCTCCCCGAGCATTGTTGCGTGTTTGGGGCAATTGTAGGTCAATATTTCTGACCTACAAAGCAGAAAAACCCGTGATCGGCGCTTTTGTGATCGGGGAAAAAGGCTTAGAAAGAAGTGCCAAGAATTTTCTTGCCGCGCATTACGGACCCTGCGCCATGGACTGGGACAAGCTCAGAATCTTTCACGCTGTCGCGGATGCCGGCAGCCTCACGCATGCGGGGGAAGTGTTGCAGCTGTCGCAATCGGCCGTGAGCCGGCAGATTCGCGGGCTGGAAGAGCTGTTTGATTCGACGCTGTTCCACCGGCATGCGCGCGGGCTGATCCTGACCGAACAGGGCGAATTGCTGTATGACGCGACCAAACGGATGAACCAGGTGCTCGAATCCGCCTCGGCGCGGATCCGCGACAGCGAGGATGAGGCCTTTGGCGAATTGCGCGTGACGACCACCACCGGGTTCGGCACGCTGTTTCTTGCCCCGCGCCTGCCCTCGCTTTACGCGCAATACCCGGAGTTGAAGATCGACCTGATGCTCGAAGAGCGCGTGCTTGATCTGCCGATGCGCGAGGCGGATGTGGCGATCCGCATGAAGGAGCCGAGCCAGGCCGACCTGATCCGCAAGCGGCTGATGACGGTGACAATGCGGCTTTATGCCTCGGCCGAGTATCTTCGGGGCAATGGCACGCCGCAGAAGCTGGAGGATCTGTGTGATTTCCGGCTGATCTCGCAGAAGGTGACCTCGCAGCAGGTCAGCGTGGGCGCGCAACTTATCCGCGAGTTGAGCGCGCGGCCGCTGCGGTCGGTCTTCACCGTGAACAATTATTTCGGGGTGCTGCAGGCGGTGCTCAATCACCTCGGAATCGGGGTGCTGCCGGATTATGTGGGCGAGGATTTTCCCGACCTCGTGCATGTCCTGCCAGAAGTTGCGAGCGGGGATATCCCTGTTTTTCTTGCCTATCCCGAGGAGTTGCGCCATTCGCGCCGGATCGCGGCGTTTCGCGACTTTGTCGTCGAGGAGATCGTGGCCTATCGCAGGGCCCGTCAAGCCTAGAGGCAAAAACTGCCATAAAATTGAGCAGATTCTGCGGCATGAATGCAACGCATGGCGGTAATGCCGCACACGCAATGCAATTTAACTTGCGAAATTGTCGTGCAGTTCTTTAATGGAAGGCAAGACGTGATCTCGATTGCGTCTTTACCTCCCTGTTGGACTTAGGCCGAGCATCTTGCTCGGCCCTTTTTTTGCCGCAGGCCGGAGTGTCGGAAATTTCAGCGCCCT
>SLKB01000218.1 GCA_007134805.1 Paracoccaceae bacterium | reverse complement strand
TCGAAGACTCAAGACACTCGGTGGCCTCACGCCCTACGAATACATCTGCAAGCTCTGGACTTCAGAGCCGAACAGATTCATCGTCAATCCGATCCACCAGATGCCGGGACTGAACACCTAACGGCAATCGTCCGTCCAGAAAATGCTCCAGCGTCGGTGACGTGCCTATGCGCCATCGCAGTTGACAAACACACCGACGACAGTGCGGGCAATGCCCTCGGCATCGAGCTTCGCCAGGACGTCGGCCACGAGTTCCCAAAGGCTGTAAGCCTCGGTGTTCGCCGACCGACCGGGTCTGTCACTCGCAAAAGGCACCCTCAAAGACCGAGGCGGTCGAGGGTCATGGGGCCAGCGATGCCGTCGGGCCGCAGGCCGTGCGCGCGCTGGAAGTGGCGCAGCGCCGCGTCGGTTCGCGGGCCGAAGAAACCGTCGGCCCGGAGCGGCCAGCCGGCGGCGTTCAATGCCTCTTGCACCGCCAACACGTCGGCGCCGAACTGATGGGGGCGGTCCAGCCTGATAAGCCGGAAGGCAGCAAGACGCGGGATCGGTGTCGCCTCATCGTCAATTTCGGCGCGGACATAGACGCGGCCCTCGATCGTCGGCTCATAAGTCAGTGGCGCGGTGCCATCGGGCCGCGCCGGGTTGGGCGCGGTTCGGCCTCCGGGTGCGGCAGGTGCGAGCGGGGTGGGCCCCGAGGCGCCGGCTTCCGTCTGCCGCACGACACTGGCATCGAGCAGCGCGGGGCTGTCCCGCGGCGCGCTGGCTGGGATGGGCGCGGACGGGCAGACGCGTTCATCTACCGGGCGTTCCGTGCCATAGACCAACGAATATGCCATCGACCGCGCCCCGTCGAAGCTGCCCTCGACGCGGAAGCTGCGGTCCTCCGGCGCAAGATAGTCCTGAAGATTGACCGTGAGCGTGCCCGAGGGGGCGCGGGTCAGCACTTGGTAATCCCAAACTTGGATCTCGCTGCCGCCATAGCCGAACATGCAGTGGTTGATGACCACCTTGCCGGGATGGACGCCGCCTTCATGTCGGGCGCGGCAGACCAGCAGCCGGCCGCCGTAGCGGTCGTCTCGGACTTCGTGTCCCGCTTGCACGGCGCTGCTGTTACCAGCCCTGACAGTGTCCGCGTCATAGTCGCTCTCGAAGGCGTCGCGAGAGCGCCAGCGCACCGCGCGGGGATGGGCGACCAGCACCTCGAAGCTGCGCGCGTAGTGTTCCTCGCGGTAGAAACTGTAGTTGCACCGGCCCATAATGAGTTTTCCGGGATGGCGGGTCCGGCCATGCCAGGCCCGGCAAACCGACAGCGCGCGGGTGACTCCGCTGGTGGGCGAGGTTTCGAAGCCGGCGTTCACGACATTTTGTGGATAACGGCCACGCCACTGGACCCATTGAACGATCGGACGATGGTCGATCCGGGCATTGCCGCGCAATTCCGCATCGAAGCTGAAGGGCTGGCCGTCGATCCTCTGCTCCAACATCTGCAGTTGGATGTCGAATTCGGTGCGGGGCGGGACGGGGGTGCTGTAGCCTTGGCTGAAGACCAGTTCCTCGCTGGACTCGCTGGTACTGCCGATCGTGGTGCTGACCTCGACGCTCGTCTCCGTCCCGACGGTCACGCCGGGCCAGCCGACCTCGATGCCAAGGGAGGTGCCGACGGTAACGCTGTTGGATATGGTCAGGGACTGGGTTTCGCGGAACCGGCCCTCGAGCGAGCCGGAACTGATCGGAACGTTGCCATACTGGCAGTTGCGCACCACCGCCGAGGCGAGGCCGCGAGGCACGATCGCTGGCTCCTTGGGATCGCCTTCCCAGACCAGCGGGCCGGGCAGGACGGATCCGGCAAAGGAAAGCCGATGGCCGCGGTGCCCGGGCGGTATCTGGGCGCGAAAGTCCGGATTGGCGTTCAGCCTGGCGAGAATCTGGCTCTGGGTGTCTTGGGCCTCGGTCCGGACCGGGGTCGTGGCAGCGACCGCCGACGCAGCCACCATCAGGGCAAGACTTAAGTGAACCGCGTTCCGCGCCATGCTGCCGCCCCGCGTTCCCGAAGATTAACATAGATATTAACATAAAGCGCCCGTCCGGGATAGCCCTTGGCCGGCGCCGTGTGTGGGTTTTTTGATCATGGCCGGAAGTGAAGCAAGTGGCCCAAGATGGAAATGCTCGATGGCGAATTGAACTGAATGGTAAGCGGCGTTCCAAATTGACCCCGAGCGCTGATCTGAGGTCTGACGCTGGTGGGTCAGACGCAGCATTAACCGGCGGAGATCGCTGCGACAAGCATGAACGACTGGTTCGGTGAGCTTTGCGCACCAATCCGAACGTGGGCTCTCGGCAGAGCACGTCGACGTCGTCGTCATCGTCACAAGGGGCGGGGAGCGGCTGTTCGCATTTGCAGCGGACTTTTCCTGTGCATGGGTATAGCGGACCTTCACCAGTATCATCAGCTCAAGCCTCGTGACCTCAAGAAGGAACGGAAGCGCTACAGCTACATTTGAAACCTTGCCCAAGTGAACGGTGCCGGGTCGACCACGGGCGCGCGCTTCAGGATGAGATCCGCAGCAAGACGCCCGATGCCTGGCCCCAGACCAAACCCATGTCCAGAGCATCCTGAAGCAATCAGTGCCCCGTCCAGACCTGGGATATGGTCTATAACGGGTACCGTATCGGGAGTCACATCGATCACCCCGGCCCAAGAATGAGTGACGCGCGCATTCTGAAACGAGGGGAACACCTTCGGCGCGTTCTTGAGTGCACGTTTGAGGAACAGCTTTGAAGGGGTCGGATCAAGGGTCCGGACGGTTTCGAATATGGTCTTATCATTTGCACTCCACCGACGCGGACTCGTCAGATTCAGAAAGAAGGGCATCCCGAAGCGCAGATGAAACTCGCGCCAATTTTCTTGCAGCAGCGGCGCATACTGCCTGAAAAGACGGAAATTGTCCGGCAGGATCTCGGCGATATTCGCATTCCGCAGTGTCAGCGTGTGGCCACCGTCCATGCGTGGTCGGACCGAGATGCTCTCGGTACCCACAGGATATTCCGGCAGACCTTCGAGACCTTCGATACGTGCAACTGTCCCGGTGACACGAAGCTGCGGAAAGTCGATGCCATGATTGCCCAGCAGGGTCCGACTCCAGACTCCACCCGCAATCAGGACTTTCTGTGCGCGGATGCGGCCGTGTTCGGTGACGACACCCGCGACCCTTCCGCCCTCGATATCAAGGGCCCGCACCGCGCAATTGGTCATGATCGCCACTCCAGCAGCCCGCGCGGCGCCTGCAATTGCCGGCACGCAAAGCCAGGGTTCTGCATACCCGTCCTGCGGCGACCACAGCGCAATGCGTACACGACCTTGCATGCCTGGCATCATTGCCTTGGCTGCAGCGCCTTCCAGAATCGTAGTCTGGATTCCATAGCGTTTGCCCGTTTCATGCCAGCGGGCCCAGTGTTTAGCGTCGCGCTGCGTATACGTCGCATAAACAATACCCGATTCTCGAAACCCGGTGCTGGCACCAAGCCGCGCGTCCATTCCGCGCCACAAGTCCAGAGCAACGATTGCAAGAGGTAACTCGGCTTCTTCTCGTCCCATCTGGCGCACCCAGCCCCAGTTGCGACAAGATTGCTCACCCGCGATCATGCCCTTTTCGCACAGCGCAACGGATACTCCTGCTTCCGCCAATTCAAGTGCTGTCATCACACCGACGATTCCCCCGCCTACGACCACTACATCAGCAGATGTGGGCTGCGAGGGATCGCCTTTGAACGGGGCGACCGGAACTGAGATGGTCATTTTCCGACCTCCAGCCCGAACCAGATGGTCTTTGTCTGCTGATACTGCCCCAACGCCTCCAACCCGTTATCGCGGCTGAGAGATTCGGACCGGCGGTAGCCGCCGAAGGGCGTGGCGACCGAGCCTTCTGAGAAACTGTTTACCGACACCGTGCCGACGGGCAGCGCTCGGGCAAACCGGAAAGCCTGATCGATATCCTGAGTGAATACCGAGGCGTGGAGGCCGAACTCTGTGTCCACTGCGATGCGCAACGCCTCATCATCGCTATCGACAACCATCAAACCAAGCACTGGACCAAAGATCTCTTCACGGGCAATTTTCATGTCGGGTTTCAAGCGGTCGAAAACAGTCGGCGATAGGAAGAACCCCGGATGATCATCAAGCCCGCTTCCACCATGCAAAATACGCGCGCCTTCTTCGACACCTGACCTCAAATAACCTGCCACGCGGTCACGATGCTCGGCCGTTATAGTCGCGCCAATATCTGTGGCGGGGTCCAGCGGGTCGCCGACGCTGAATTTTTTCACCCTTTCCAGCAGACGGGACATGAACTCTTCATGGTGACGGTAATGGAGAATCGCCCTGCGCCGCTCTGACGAGCGCGGAGAGGATCAGGTTCTTCTGGCCCTGATCGCCGGTCGTGCCGTGCAGCCCGTCCAGCAGGGCCGCCGGATCCCGGAACGGTGTGAGGGCAGCCTGCGCACGCCGGACGGCGTCGAAACTGCGCTGGAAGTGAAGGTTGGAAGAAGAATGCATGAGGTGATCACGGATCTCGTGCCACGCGATAGACATCGGACGCCTGCCTTGCGGCCAGGCGTCCGGCGCCTTCTCGTGGCCAGGTCAGGACGTCGCGCGTCTCTGTGATTTCAGGGGGTTGGGTGAATGCGCGCGTCAGCGCGCGGGTGCGGTCGCGTTGTTCAGCGTGCCGCAGCCCCGGCAGGTGGCCTGAACCGGAAAGCCCACGAGATACTCGTGCCCCC
>SLKB01000129.1 GCA_007134805.1 Paracoccaceae bacterium | reverse complement strand
TGGTCCGCATCGTCGCGCATCAGCGACAGCGCCAGCGGATTAAGCTGCACCCGGCCCGAGCGCGCGGGCAGATCCGGCATCAGCCCGACCCGTTCGCCGCCGCGGATCAAGAGCACTGCAAGCGCAAGGCCGAGCACGCGCGCCCGCTCGGCCTTGGGCGCGCGGGACTTGTGGCCCGTGAACTGCATCGCCTGCGAGCGATCGACCCAGAGCGTCACGGCCTGCGCCGCCTGCCATTCGGTTTCGCGCACGAAATGGATGTCACTGCGCGCCGAGCGCCGCCAGTCGATCCGCGCGCCCGCATCCGAGGGTGTTGCCTGGCGATACTGCCAGAACTCGTCGCCCATGCCGGCACGGCGGCGCCCATGCCCGCCCGGCAGGACCGAGGCGGCCAGATGTTCGGCCTGCGCCAGCAGCGCCGGCAGCGGCGCGGCCAGCGCCTCGGCGCGCTCGCGAAGAGTGGCCTCGTCGTTCAAGCGGCAGCCTCCATGGCGGTGGCCGAGGCTGCGACGCGATCGATGATCTCGCCCAGGCGTTCGCCGCGGGCGCGCGCGGCAAAACCAAGGGCCATGCGATGCGTGAGCACGGGCCGCGCCATCGCATAGACATCTTCAAGCGAGGGCACGAGCCGCCCCTGCAGAAGCGCCCGCGCCCGCACGGTCAGCATCAGCGCCTGCGCGGCGCGCGGGCCCGGGCCCCAGCTCACCGTCTCGCGCACGGCCTCGTGCGCCTCTGACTCTTCGGGGCGGCAGGCGCGCACCAGATCGAGGATCGCCTCGACGACCTGATCGCCGACCGGCATGCGGCGCAACAGCTTCTGCGCCGCGATCAGGTCGGCGGCGGTGAACACTTCATGCGCGGCCCCCTCTTCAGAACCGGTGGTCGCGATCAGGATGTCGCGCTCGGTCTTGCGGTCGGGGTATTCCACGTCGATCTGCACGAGGAAGCGGTCAAGCTGCGCCTCTGGCAGCGGATAGGTGCCCTCCTGCTCGATCGGGTTCTGGGTGGCGAGCACATGGAACGGACGCTCGAGCTTGCGGTGATCGCCCGCGACCGTGACTTCACCCTCCTGCATCGCCTGCAAAAGGGCCGCCTGCGTGCGCGGGCTCGCGCGGTTGATCTCGTCGGCCATCAGCAACTGGCAGAAGATCGGCCCCTCGATGAAGCGGAAGGCACGCTTGCCATCATCGCCCACATCCAGCACTTCCGAGCCCAGGATATCCGCGGGCATCAGGTCGGGCGTGAACTGGATCCGGTTGCCCTTCAGCCCCATCACGGTCGAGAGCGTATCGACGAGCCGCGTCTTGCCCAGGCCCGGCAGCCCGATCAGCAGCCCGTGCCCGCCGCAGAGCATCGCGCTGAGCGTCAGGTCGACCACCCGCTCCTGCCCGATAAACCTGCGGTTGATGCTGCCGCGCGCCTCGGCCAGCTGGTCGCCCAGCGCCTCGATGTCGTGAACCATATCGGTCGGTGTGCTCATGCGAAACTCCTTGGCGCGACAGAGGCGGGGTGAGCGGCGGGGGTGACACTTGCCAGACAATGCCTAGATATAAAGTGAGACATATCCCATGCGCAGCCAATGGCAAAAATCATGAGCGAACAAAATACCGTGACACCCTCGCCCGATACGCTCGCAGAGGCAGCGAAGGCGGCCCGCACGGCCAAAGGATTGCCGCCTGTGCACAAATGGAACCCGCCCTTCTGCGGCGACCTCGACATGCGCATCGCGCGGGACGGGACATGGTTCTATGAGGGCACGCCGATCGGACGCCCCGCGCTGGTGCGCCTGTTCTCGACGATCCTCAAGCGCGAGGGCGAGAAATATTTCCTGGTAACGCCGGTCGAAAAGGTGGGCATCACTGTCGATGATGCGCCCTTCGTGGCGGTCGATTTTCAGGTCTCGGGGGACGGGCGCGACCAGGAGCTGAGCTTCACGACCAATGTCGGTGACACAACCTGCGCGGGCCCGGATAACCCCTTGTGCGTCATCCGCGACGCGCAGACGGGCGAGCCTGCGCCCTATGTGCATGTGCGCGCCGGGCTCGAGGCGCTGATCGACCGCAAGAGCTTCTACCGGCTGGTCGAGCTTGGCGCCCATGAGCGCTGCGGCGGGCAGGACTGGTTCGGCCTGTGGTCAGGCGGGCAGTTCTTCCGCATGATCCCCTCGGCCGAACTGGGCTAGGATGCACGCCCCCCGAGGCAGCCGGGGGGCGCTGAGCGGCGTGCGTCAGTTGCGCGCCTTGTCGACCATTTTCGACGCGCCGATCCAGGGCATCATCTCGCGCAGCTTCGCGCCGACCTGTTCGATCTGGTGCTCGTCATTGATCCGCCGTGTCGCCTTGAAGAAGGGCTGACCGACCGCGTTTTCCTGCATGAAGTCGCGCACGAACTTGCCGGTCTGGATGTCGTGCAGCACCGCTTTCATCCGCGCCTTGGTCTCATCATAGGGCAGGATGCGCGGGCCAGAGACATATTCGCCATATTCGGCCGTGTTCGAGATCGAGTAGTTCATGTTCGCGATCCCGCCCTCGTAGATCAGGTCCACGATCAGCTTCACTTCATGCAGGCACTCGAAATAGGCCATTTCCGGCTCGTAGCCCGCCTCGACCAGTGTCTCGAACCCCATGCGGATCAGCTCGACCAGCCCGCCGCACAGGACCGCCTGCTCGCCAAAGAGGTCAGTTTCGCATTCCTGGCGGAAATTCGTCTCGATGATCCCCGAACGCCCGCCCCCGATGGCCGAGCAGTAGCTCAAGCCCATCTCCATCGCGCGGCCAGTCGCGTCCTGATGCACGGCCACGAGGCACGGCACGCCGCCGCCCTTGACATATTCGCCGCGCACCGTGTGGCCGGGGCCCTTGGGCGCCATCATGATCACATCGACGCCCGGTTTCGGCTCGATCAGGCCGAAATGCACGTTCAACCCGTGGGCGAAGGCGATCGCTGCGCCGTCGCGCAGGTTATCATGAACATGCTTGCGGTAGGTCTCGGCCTGCAATTCATCGGGCATGGTGAACATGATCAGATCGCACCAGGCGGCGGCCTCGGCGATGCCCATGACCTTGAGCCCCTCGGCCTCGGCCTTCTTCGCAGAGGGCGAGCCCTCGCGCAGGGCGACCACCACATTCCGCGCGCCGGAATCGCGCAGGTTCAACGCATGGGCATGACCCTGGCTGCCATAGCCCAGGATCGCCACTTTCTTGTCCTTGATCAGGTTCACATCGCAATCGCGATCGTAATAGACGCGCATGGCTTTTCTCCTCTTGCCGTGGTCCTTCTGGGGCGCAGCATAGGGAAAATGAGGAGATTTCCGTTTCATTTCTCTCTGATCATCGCATATATCAGCAAGGATCATGTGCAGAACTTCAATATGGTGAAAGACTCATGCGTCTGGATGATGCCGATCGCCGCCTTCTGCGCCAGCTTCTCGCAGCCCCCGAGGCCAGCACCGCCGATCTCGCCACCCGCGCCAACATGACCGAGGCGACCTGCTGGCGCCGGCTGACGCGGCTGCGCAGCGCGGGCATCCTGCGCGGCCGGCAGGCCGTGATCGACTGGCGCAAGCTTGGCTGGCAGGTCGAGGTGAGCCTGCGCGTCACGCTCGACAAGACGCAGCCCCGCGCCTTCGATGACTTCACCGACGCCGCGCGCCGCGTGCCCGAAATCCTCGAGATCCAGACATTCCTTGGCCGCGTCGATGTGCGCCTGCATGTCATCGCGCGCGACATGATCCATTATCGGCAGATCTATCGCGACCATATCCTCAGCCTTCCGCATATCGCCGATCTGGAAGCGCTGATGCATCTGTCGGACATCAAATCCGACGAAAGCCTGCCCATATGATCGAGCTCGACGAGACCGACAGGGCGCTCTTGCGGGCGCTTGCACAGGACGCCACGCAAAGCGCGGGCGCGCTGGGGCGCAAGCTGGGGCTCAGCCAGCCCGCGGCCTGGCGCCGCGTGAACCGGCTGCGCGACGCGGGCGCCATCGCGCGCCACCGGCTGGATCTGGATCTTGCAGCGCTCGGCTTCGGGGTCACGGTCTTCCTCGGCATCTCGCTCGCCTCGAAAGGGCGCGCGAGCCTTGCCGATTTCGAGCGCGCCGTCTCTGCCATCCCCGAAGTGCAGACGGTCCAGCATGTGCTGGGGCTTTACGATTACCGCCTGCGCGTCGTCGCCCGCGACCTGCCGGATTTCGAGCGTGTGCTGCGCCGCCGGATCATGACCCTGCCCGGCGTGGGCGCGGTCGATGCCAATGTCCTGCTGAGCGAGGAGCGTCGCCCAGGCCCGCTCTAGCCCCGCTGCGCGCGCGCCCCGGATTGACCTTGCGCGCGCAACCGGGCAAGAGCGTGGGCATGCTCATCTACAAGATCCTCCGCCCTGCCGAGTGGGACAGTCTTGACGCGCAAGGCGAGAGCCTGGGCGCGCCGGTCGACCTTGAGGACGGCTTCATCCATTTCTCGACCGCCGAACAGCTGCGCGAGACGGCCGCGAAGCATTTCGCGACTGCGGGCGATCTGGTTCTTCTGGCCTGTGACGTGGAAAAGCTCGGCCCGGCGCTGCGCTGGGAGCCCTCGCGCGGGGGGGCGCTCTTTCCACATCTCTACCGCCCGCTCGTCCGCGCCGATATCCTGTGGCACGCGCCCTTGCCGCAAGGCGCGCAGGGCCACGTTTTCCCGAAGGATCTGGCATGAGTGCCCTTGAGCGGGCGGGCCTTGCGGTGCTGCGCGCGCTTGATCCTGAGCGCGCGCATGGGCTAGCGCTCAGGGCGCTGCAAGCGGGGCT
>SLKB01000185.1 GCA_007134805.1 Paracoccaceae bacterium | reverse complement strand
CCGTGCCGCGCCGCCTCGCACTTGCAGGCGCGATGGCCCTTGCTGCCCTGCGCGACGGGCCCGTCCGCCCACGCTGAGACGCGCCCCGCGGCCTGATGCGCCCGCCCATGCGGGACGCATGGGCAGCGGCCGGCGAGCGGGTGCCGGAGGCACCCCGAGCCGGCCGCTCCCCCCTCGCCCGGCCGCCCGCGATCACGCGGCGGCGGGCTGCATCAGACCTTCGCGCTCCAGATGTTCAAGCGTCTGATCGAGCGCCTTGCGCGCGCGCGAAATCAGGATATCGATCTCGGCCAGGGTGATCACGAGGGGCGGGGCAATGATCATCCGGTCGCCCACATGGCGCATCACCAGATCATTGGCAAAGCAGTATTCGCGGCAGATATACCCCACATCGCCGGGGTCCGAGGCGAAGCGCGCCCGGCGGGCCTTGTCGGGCGTCAGTGCAAGGCTTGCCATCAACCCGCGCGAGACTGCCTCGCCCACCAGCGGGTGATCGGCCAGACTGCCCCAGGCCCGCGCAAGATATGGGGCGGTTGTTTCGCGCACGCGCGCGATGACGCCCTCTTCCTCGAGAATGCGCAGGTTCTCGAGCGCGACCGCCGCCGCGACCGGGTGCCCGGAATAGGTATAGCCATGGTTGAACTCGTCCCCCCCGATCACCTCGGCCACCTCGTCGCAGATGATCGACCCGCCGATGGGCTGGTAGCCGGAACTCAACCCCTTGGCGATGGTCATCACATGGGGCCGGATCCCGTAGGCGATGCTGCCAAACCATTCGCCCAGCCGTCCGAACCCGGTGATCACTTCATCCGCGATGAGCAGGATACCGTAGTGATCGACGATGCGCTGGATCTCGGGCCAGTAACTCTCGGGCGGGATGATCACGCCGCCCGCGCCCTGCACGGGCTCAGCAATGAAGGCCGCGACACGCTCGGGGCCGATCTCGAGGATCTTTTCCTCAAGCTGGCGCGCGCGGGCGCGGCCGAACTCTTCCGGGGTCTGGTCGCCGCCTTCGCCATACCAGTAGGGCTGGTCGATATGCACGATATCCGGGATCGGCATGCCGCCCTGCGCGTGCATCGCCGCCATCCCCCCCAGCGAGCCGCTGCCCATGCTCGAGCCGTGATAACCATTGCGCCGCGAGATGATCACCTTGCGCTCGGGCGCGCCCTTGAGGGTCCAGTAATGCCGCACCAGCCGGATATTGGTGTCATTCGCCTCGGACCCGGAGCCTGCGAAGAACACATGGTTGAGCCCCTCGGGCGCCAGTTCGGCCAGCCGCGCGGCAAGTTGCAGCGCCGGGATATGGGTCGTCTGGAAGAATGTGTTGTAATAGGGCAGCTCGCGCATCTGCCGTGCTGCCACCTCGGCCAGTTCCCCGCGCCCATAGCCGATATTGACGCACCAGAGCCCCGCCATGCCGTCGATCAGCTGCGCGCCCGTGCTGTCGGTCAGCCACACGCCTTCGGCCCGGGTGATGATGCGCGCGCCCTTCCTGGCAAGGCTCGCATTTTCGGTGAACGGATGCATGTGATGGGCCGCGTCGAGCGCCTGCAACTCGGCCGTGGGCGGGATATTGGTGAAGGTCATGGCGCGCTCCGTCTCCGGCGGGGGTGGGCGCCAAGATACTCGGGCGCGGCGGGGCGTCAAGAGAATTTGATCAAATTCCTGCGCTGGGCGCTACTACCCCTCTTCTCCCCCCGGCCCCTCTCCCGCAGCGGGTTTGTCGAAGAGCCCCCCGTCGAGCCCTGCGCGGATATTGGCAAGCCCTTGGCGGATATCGCCGCAGATCGCGCGGTGCAGCGCGGCCGCATCATGCGCCTCGAGCGCGATGAGCGCGTCCTTGTGGTGATCGGGGCTGTGCAGCCGCGCGCCATCGGCCCCGCGCGCGGCCGCGCTTTCCCCCCGTCCCGCTGCCCCCGGCGCGCGCCCTGCGCAAACCACCCGCAACGAGGGCCCGAGCCGCAACCAGAGCGAGGCGGCGAGCGCATTCAGCACCTCGGAGCCGGCCTGCCGATAGAGGTGGAAATGAAAGCCGTGATTGGCCCGCAGATAGCCCGGGATGTCGCCGCTGCCGATCGCTGCATCAAGCGCGGCATCGATGGTGCGCAACTCGGCGATCACCTGACTGGTGCAATGCGGCAGGGCCTGATCGGCCAGCCGCGTCTCGACCATCTCGCGGGCATAGCCCAGATCCTCCAGCGCGCGCGGGTCCAGCCGCGGCACGCAGACGCGCCGATTGCCCTGCAATTGCAGCGCGCCTTCCGCGATCAGGCGGCGGATCGCCTCGCGCACGGGCGTCATGCCAAGCCCGAGACGGGCCACGAGCCCCTCGATCGTCACGGCCGCACCTGGCGCAAGCTCGCCAAACAGCACCATGTCGCGCAGCCGCGCATAGGCTATCTGATGGGCGGGCAGGCGTTCGGTCATCTGCCCGCGGCCTTTGCGCTCTGCACCCTGCTCACCTCGCGCCCCTCGGCTCAGAAGAAGGCCTGTAGCCCTGTCTGCGCGCGGCCCAGGATCAGCGCATGCACGTCATGCGTGCCCTCATAGGTGTTTACCGTCTCTAGGTTCACCATATGCCGCATCACCTGATATTCTTCCGAGATCCCGTTGCCGCCATGCATGTCGCGCGCCGCGCGCGCGATCTCCAGTGCCTTGCCGCAATTGTTGCGCTTGATGAGGCTGATCATCTCGGGCGCGGCCTCGGCCGCATCGAGGAGCCGGCCCACCTGCAAGGCCGCCTGCAGCCCCAGCGCGATCTCGGTCTGCATGTCGGCGAGCTTCTTCTGGAAAAGTTGCGTCTGCGCCAGCGGGCGGCCGAACTGCTTGCGGTCCAGCCCGTATTGGCGCGCGGCGTGCCAGCAGAATTCTGCCGCCCCCATCACCCCCCAGGCGATGCCGTAGCGCGCGCGGTTGAGGCACCCGAACGGGCCCTTCAGCCCCTCGACATGCGGCAGGAGCGCGTCCTCGCCAACCTCGACCCCGTCCATGACGATCTCGCCCGTGGTCGAGGCGCGCAGCGACAGCTTACCGCCAATCTTGGGTGCGCTGAGCCCGTCGAGGCCCTTTTCCAGCACGAAGCCCCGGATCCGCCCGCCATGCGCCTCGGATCGTGCCCAGACCACGAAGACATCGGCAAAGGGGCTGTTCGAGATCCAGGTCTTGGTGCCGGTCAGCCGGTAGCCCTTCGCGGTCTTCTCGGCGCGGGTCTTCATCGCCGCGGGGTCAGAGCCCGCATCGGGCTCGGTCAGGCCGAAACAGCCGATCATCTCGCCCCGGCAGAGGGGACCGAGATATTTCTCGCGCTGCGCCTCGGAGCCATAGGCATGGATCGGGTAGATCACCAGCGAGGATTGCACCGACATCATCGAGCGATAGCCCGAATCCACGCGCTCGATCTCGCGCGCGATCAGGCCATAGGTGACATAGCTCGCGCCAAGCCCGCCATGGGTCTCGGGCAGGGTGGCCCCCAGAAGCCCGGCCGCGCCCATGAGCGGGAACAATTCCGGCGCGACGGTCTCCTCGCGATAGGCGCGGATGACGCGCGGCTGCAGGACGTCCTGGGCAAAAGCGCGGGCGGCATCGCGCAGCATGCGCTCGTCTTCGCTGAGCAGGCTTTCCAGCCGCAGCGGGTCATCCCAGGTGAACGTGCCCAGATCGGGGGCGTCCTTGGCCGACAGCGCAGGTTTGTCGAGCGGCATGCGATCCTCCATCCTTGGCGTGGTCTGGCATCAAATCTAGTGCATCCTGCGGCGTGAGGGAAGCACTGCGCGCCATCCGGACCCTGAAAGCGCATCCCGCCGGACGCCAGGCCCGCCCCTGCGCACCGCGCAGGGGCAGCGCCCGCGAGGCGTGCCGGAGGCACCCCGAGCGGGCGCTCCCGCCCCCCGGCTGGCCGTCAGTCGCTGTCGCGCTCGGTGATGCGCCCGTCTTCCCATTCGCCCGAAAGCACCTCGCCCGTGGCATAGCGCAGCACTCCGCGGCCGTGGCGCTGGCCGGCGACGAAGGCGCCCTCATAGACATCGCCCGTGGCATAGGTCGCGATGCCCTGTCCGGTCATCTCGCCACCCTCCCAGTCGCCCTCGTAGACAAAGCCGTCGGCAAGCTCGATCCGCCCGCTGCCCTGGCGGATCCCTTCCGAGAACTGGCCCGTGTAGACTGAACCGTCGGGATAGCGCATCTCGCCTTCGCCGTGCAGCTCGCCCCCCGTGAAGATGCCCGTGTAGACGCGGCCATCGGCGAAGCGCATCACCCCCTCACCCTCGGAAAGACCGCGCACGAACCCGCCCTCGTATTCGGCGCCGTCGGCAAAGACCGCGCGGCCCTGCCCGTGGAATTGCCCCTCGCTCCACGCGCCTTCATAGCTTGCGCCATCGGCATAGGTGATCGTGCCCATGCCATCGGGCAGGCCCGCGCGGAACGCGCCCTCATAGACCGACCCGTCGGGCTGTTCGAGCCGCCCCTCGCCGTCGATCTGCCCCGCAACCCAGGTGCCCTCGTAGACATAGCCGTCCGGGCCCGTCAGCCGCCCCGCGCCCTCGCGCAGGTCATTCACGAAACTCCCCTCGAAGACCAGCCCGTCGGCCTGTTCGACCCGGCCCGCGCCCTCGCGCAGCCCGGCGCGGAACTGGCCGCTGTACACATCGCCGCCCGGCTGACGCAGCACACCCTCGCCATGCAGCTCGCCCTCCTGCCACGCGCCCTCGTATTCCAGCCCGTCGGGGTTGGTCAGCCGGCCCGTGCCATGGCGCATGTCGGCAAGCATCTCGCCCTCGTACTCGGCCCCGTCCGGATAGAGGATCCGCCCCGAGCCCTCGCGCAGGCCCGCGGCCCAGCCGCCCTCGTAGCGGTAGCCATCCGGGCGGGTCAGCACGCCCTGCCCATGCGGCTGGCCATCGAGGAAGCTGCCCTCATAGACCGACTGGTTGGCAAAGACCCGCCGCCCCTCGCCCGAGATCGCGCCCTCCGCCCATGATCCCTCATAGGTTGAGCCATCGGCGAAGGTCATCATGCCCTGCCCATGCGGGCGGCCGCCCTGGAAGTCGCCCTCGTAGACTGCGCCTGACGGGTAGCGCGCGATCCCTGCGCCGCTGATCTCGCCATCGACCCAGGCGCCAGTGTATTCGAACCCGTCTGGCGTGCGGAACGTGCCCTGCCCATGCTGGAGCCCGTCGCGGAACTCGCCCTCGTAGATGCCGCCATCATCGTATTGCCGGGTCATCACGCCATCGGTCTGCGCAAGCAGCGGGGCGGCCAGCGCGATGGCTGCCGTGATGCAGAACACACGCAGGACGGTCGGACGGAAGGGCATGATGCGGACCTCGTTTCGCGGATTTCGGCCAAAGCCTAGTCAGGGGTCCGCAGGCTGGCAAGCGCTTTCAGTCGCGCCTGCCCCCCTTTCCTTGGCCGGTCAGCATGATATGTGATGCAGGATTTTCCCTGGAGCCCTTGCGCGCGCCCCCCATGCCCGACCCGAACAATCACTTTCGCCTGACCCTGGCGCAACTCAACCCGACGCTGGGCGATCTGGCCGGCAATGCGGCGCGCGCCCGCGAGGCCTGGGGCACGGCACACGCTCAGGGCGCCGACATGGTCGCGCTGCCCGAGATGTTCCTGTCGGGCTACCAGACGCAGGATCTGGTCTGGCGCGCGGCCTTTCAGGCCGATCTGCGCCACCATCTCGAGGCGCTCGCGCACGACTGCAGCGACGGGCCCGCGCTCGGGATCGGCGTGCCGCTGGTCGAGGGCGGGCGGCTCTACAATTGCTGGGCCGTGCTGCAGGGCGGGGCCTGCGTGAGCGTCATCCGCAAGCATCACCTGCCCAACACATCGGTCTTCGACGAGAAGCGGCATTTTTGCGCAGGCGATATCCACGGCCCCTATCGCGCGGGGCCGCTGCGCATCGGCACGCCCATCTGCGAGGATGCCTGGTTCGACGACGTCGCCGAGGCGCAGGCCGAATCCGGGGCCGAGCTGCTTCTGGTGCCGAATGGCTCGCCCTATGCGCGGGGGCGGTATGACACGCGCGTGGCGCATATGGTCGCGCGCGGGGTCGAGACGGGGCTGCCGCTTGTCTATCTCAATCTGGTGGGCGCGCAGGATGATCAGGTCTTCGACGGGGCGAGCTTCGTGCTCAACCCCGGTGGCCGGCTTGCCGCGCAACTGCCCGCGCATGAGGAAGCCATCGCCGAGATCGACTTCACCCGCGAGCGCGAGGGTTGGCGCGCCGCCCCCGGCCCCTGCGCCGCCCTGCCCGACGCCTGGGAGCAGGATTATCAGGCCATGGTGGTCGGCACGCGCGATTATCTTGTGAAATCAGGGTTTTCGCGGGTGATCCTCGGGCTGTCAGGCGGGGTCGATTCGGCGCTGGTGGCCACGATCGCGGCCGATGCGATCGGGGCGGAGAATGTGCATTGCGTGATGCTGCCCTCGGAATACACTTCGCGCGGGAGCCTTGAGGACGCGGCCGAACTCGCGCGCAGGCTTGGCTGCCGGCTTGACGAGATCAGCATCGAAGGCCCGCGCGCGGCGATGCAGGCGGCGCTCGCGCCGCAATTCCAGGGGCTGGCCGCAGATGTGACCGAGGAAAACCTGCAATCGCGCCTGCGCGGCACGATCCTGATGGCGCTGTCGAACAAGTCGGGCGCGCTGCTTCTGACAACCGGCAACAAGTCGGAAGTCGCCGTGGGCTATGCGACGATCTATGGTGACATGAATGGCGGCTACAACCCGATCAAGGATCTCTACAAGACCCGCGTGTTCG
Organism: Paracoccaceae bacterium; assembly: GCA_007134805.1. GTDB lineage: Bacteria > Pseudomonadota > Alphaproteobacteria > Rhodobacterales > Rhodobacteraceae > Roseinatronobacter. The sequence goes on along the minus strand of SLKB01000185.1, from coordinate 10,277 downwards.
AGACCTGCCGCTGGCGCAATGCCCATCACCGCGCCTGGATGCGCGGGCCCGCGGGCGCGGTCATCCCGCCGCAGATCATCGACAAGCCACCCTCGGCCGAGCTGCGCAACGATCAGCGCGACGAGGACAGCCTGCCGCCCTACCCCCAGCTTGACGCGATCCTCGAAGGGCTTGTCGATCTCGATGTCAGCATCGCCGATCTCGTGGCCCAGGGCCACCCGCGCGAGCTGGTCGAAAGGGTCGAGCATCTGATCTACATTTCGGAATGGAAGCGGCATCAATCCGCGCCGGGGCCACGGCTGAGCAATCGCGCCTTCTGGCTTGACCGGCGCTATCCGATCGTGAATCGCTGGCGCGACCGTCGCTGAACCCGGCCGGGATGTGCGATTGGCCCTTTTCCGCAGGGCCTGCGGGCGTTATCATGCAACCGGAGCGGTCCATCGCGGCCCGCTTTCGGGCGCAACCATGGCCAGAGCATCAACCTGTCATCAGAGCAGGGACGGCCACGAGGCAATGAGGGCAGAATGCGGGTGCAGAGAATTCGACTGGCAGGGACGGCCATGGTCGCGATCATTGGGTTGACGGCCTGTTTTGGCAATCCCGACACCCCCGGCGCCGGCACCAATCCGCGCAGCGCGGCAGGCGCCGAGCGCGATGTCGAGGATCCGAGCATCTTCTCGCGCCGCGATCAGGGGTTATGGGATGGCCGGCCTTCGCTCGGGGGGGTCTGGGTCGCGCATCCCGACGCCACCACGCCCGAGCGGGTGATCATCCGCAACACCCAGAACAACCAGGAAACGATCGGGGCGCTGTTCCGGCGGGAGCGCGACAATCCCGGCCCGGCCTTCCAGGTCTCGAACGAGGCGGCTAACGCGATCTCGATGCTGGCGGGCGCCCCCACGATGATCGAGGTCGTGGCGCTGCGCACCGAAGACTCGCTGCCGCAGCCCGCTGAGGCCGCGCCCCAGTCGTCCGAGACGCCCGAAGCCGAAGGCCGGATCGCGATTGCCGAGGGCGAGGTGCCCCCCACGCCGGCCGCGGCACCCGCGCGCGAGGGCGGGCTTTTCGCGCGGCTCTTCGGGCGCAGCGATGCCGCGCAATCGCGTCCCGCGCCCGCCCAGGCGGATGCCGAGATCCGCACCGATGCCCTTGAAACCGAGGCCCTGGCGCAGGACGCCACCGACCCCGATGAGAGCGCGATGACCGCGCCCTTCCCCACCCAGGCCCGCGCAGGGGCGGCCCCGGCCAGCGGCGCGGACGCCGCACCCGCCCGCCCTGCGGGATTGGCGCAGGCCACTGGCGCCACGGCGCTCGCGCGCCCGCTCGTGCAGCTTGGGATCTTCTCGGTCGAGGCCAATGCGCGCCAGGCGGTCTCGCTTGCCGAGGGCGCGGGGCTTGAGGCGCGCGTCATCACCGGCGAGGCGCGCGGCAACAGCTTCTGGCGCGTGGTGGTCGGCCCTGCACGCTCGGAGAGCCAGCAAAGCGAGATACTGAGCGCGGTGCGCAATCTGGGCTTTGGCGATGCCTATCCGGTCAGCCGCTGACCCAGACCAACCACACGAACAAAGGATCCGTCTCAAATGCGCGCACTCCTCCGCCACTGCTGCCACGGCGCCCTTATCGCTGGCCTGGCCCTTGTCACGACACCCTCCGCGCCGGTGCGGGCGCAGGGCATTGGCGGGTTCGAGACCTCCGCCTCGAGCGCCTTCGTGCGCGACCTGACCACCGGCACGATCCTGCTCGAGAAGAACGCCGACACCCCGCTGCCGCCTGCCTCGATGTCGAAGCTGATGACGCTTCTGATGCTGTTCGAGGCGATCGAGGACGGGCGCATGGCGCTGGATACGCCCTTCACGGTCTCGCAGCGGGCCTATGCGATGGGCGGCTCGCGCATGTTCCTAGAGCCCACCGACCGGCCCACCGCCGAGGACCTGATCCGCGGGATTGCCGTGCTCTCGGGCAATGATGCGAGCGTTGTCGTGGCCGAGGGGCTGGCCGGCACCGAGGAAGCCTTTGCCCGCATGGCGACACGGCGCGCGCAAGAGCTGGGCATGCGCAACACGACGCTCATCAACTCCTCGGGCTGGCCGGATCCGGACCACATGATGTCGAAGCGCGATCTTGCGATCCTGGCCGAGCATCTGATCACCGAATATCCCGATTACTACACCTATCTGTCCGAGCCCGAGTTCACCTGGAACAACATCCCCCAATCGAACCGCGTGCCGCTTCTGGGCGCGGGGGTGGGCCTTGACGGGCTCAAGACCGGCTTCACCTCGGCGGCAGGCTATTCGCTGACCGGCTCGGCCGAGCAGGACGGCCGCCGCGTCGTCTTCGCCTTTGGCGGGCTCAACAGCGAGGGCGCGCGCGCGCGCGAGGCTGAAGCGATCATCAACTGGGCGTTTCGCCAATTCGCCAAGGTGACTGTGGCCGAAGAAGGCACGGTTCTGGCCGAGGCACCCGTCTGGCTGGGCGAGGCCGACACTGTGCCTCTGGTCGTTGCGCGCGATGCGGACGTCCTGATCCCGGCGGTCGCGCAGCGCAGCCTGGAGGCCCGCGTTGTCTATGAGGGGCCGCTGCCCGCGCCGATCACGCAAGGGGATGAACTGGGCATGCTGGTCATCGACATCCCCGAGATGGATGAGGCGCGCATTCCCCTCATCGCCGGCGCAAGCGTTGCCGAGGGCGGGTTTGCCGTGCGCGCCGAGGCCGCCGCGCGCCGGCTTGTGGGTCTGATGCTGAGCCAGGCGCAGGACCGCCCGAATTGACCACGGCCGGGGCGACAGGGGCGTTCATCAGTTTCGAGGGGATCGACGGCTCCGGCAAATCCACGCAGGCGCGCGCGCTGGCCGAGGGATTGCGCGCGGCAGGGCACCGCGTCACCCTCACGCGCGAGCCGGGGGGTGCCCCGGGCGCCGAGGAGATCCGCCGCCTGCTCGTCTCGGGCGCGGCCGAGCGCTGGTCGCCGGAAACCGAGATCCTTTTGTTCAACGCGGCCCGGCGCGACCATCTGGAGCGGACCATCCGCCCGGCACTCGGGCGCGGCGAGATCGTGATCACTGACCGCTTCGTCGATTCGACCCGCGTCTATCAGGGCGCGGCGCGCGCCGATCTGCGTGCCCTGGCCGATGCGCTGCATGATCTGGTGATCGCGGTCGAGCCGGATCTGACTTTCGTGATCGACATGGACCCGGGGATAGCGCTCGCGCGCGGGCTCGCGCGCGGCACCGGCGAGGACCGGTTCGAGGACCTGGGCCTTGCCTTCCAGACGCGGCTGCGCGCGGGGTTTCGGGATCTGGCCGAAGCAAACCCTGCGCGACTGCGCCTGATCGACGGCGACCGCCCCGCCGCGGCGATCAGCGCCGAGATCATCGCGCAGACGCAGGACTGGCTGACCCGGCGGCCCGCATCATGAGCACCACCGAGGATCTGGCCGAACCCGATGCCGCACCGGGCGGCGCGCCCCACCCGCGCGAAACCCGGATCCTCTACGGGCAGGACGCCGCCGAGGCCGCCTTTCTGGACGCGTTCAACGCCGGGCGGCTGCATCATGGCTGGATGCTTGCCGGCCCGCGCGGGGTGGGCAAGGCCACGCTCGCCTGGAAGATCGCGCGCTTTCTGCTGAGCCAATCCGCGGATGATGGCGGCATGTTCGCCCCGGCCCCGCCCGCAAGCCTTGACACACCAGAGGATCACCCGGTCGTGCGGCGGCTGCGCGGGGGCGCCGAGGGCGGGCTTCTGGTAATCCGGCGCGGGCATGACGACCGGGGCAACCTGCGCCGCGACATCACCATCGATGTGATGCGCCGCCTGCAGGGTTTCTTCGGGCTCTCGGCCGCGAGCGGGGGGCGGCGCGTGGTGATCATCGATGCGGCCGATGAGATGAATGCAAACGCGGCCAATGCGCTTCTCAAGGCGCTCGAGGAGCCGCCCGCGCATGCGACGCTGCTGCTTGTCGCGCATCAACCCTCGCAGCTTCTGCCGACGATCCGCTCGCGCTGCCGGACGCTGCCGCTGACGCCGCTCGCCGGCGCGGAATTCACAGGCGCTCTCGCGCAGGCGGGCGTCACCGAGGCCGACAGCGCAGCGCTCATGGAACTCTCGAACGGATCGGTCGGCACGGCGGTTGCTCTGGCAGAGGGCGGCGGGGCCGAGATCTACGCGCAGATCACGGCGCTTTTCGCGGGGCTGCCGCGCCTCGACAGGCCTGCCGCGCTGGCGCTTGCCGAACAGGCGGCGGGGCGGGCCAATGATGCGCGGTTTGCGCTGATCCTGACACTGTTCGATCTGTTCCTGTCGCGGCTTGCGCGCGCGGGTATCCTTGGCCCCGGGCCAGAGGCCGTGCCGGGCGAGGCGGCGGTGCTCGCGCGGCTTGCCCCGCATGACGCGGCCGCGCGGGCCTATGCGGCGCTGGCGCACAGGCTGGGCGCGCGGGCGCGCCACGGGCGGGCAGTGAACCTTGACCCTGCCGCTCTGGTGCTTGATATGGTCCTGCAAACCGAAGCAGAGGCGCTCAAGTTCCTTTGACCGCTGGCGGAGACATCATGCCGACCCCCCCTGACGCGCCCCCGCGACTTGTCGACAGCCATTGTCATCTGGATTTTCCGCAACTTGCGGGCGATCTCGATGCCGTGATCGACCGTGCCCGCGCTGCAGGGGTGACGCGAATGGTGACGATCTGCACCCGCCTCTCGAGCCTTCCTGTGGTGCAGGCCATCGCCGAGGCGCATGAAGGCATCTTCTTCGCCGCCGGTACCCACCCGATGAGCGTGGCACAAGAGCCGATGGTGACTGTGGACGCGCTGATCGCGCTGGCCCGGCACCCGAAGATGGTGGGGATTGGCGAATCGGGGCTCGATTATCACTACACCGCCGACACGGCGGACGCGCAGCAGGAGAGCCTGCGCATCCACATCGCGGCTGCGCGCGAGACCGGGCTGCCGCTGATCATCCACGCCCGCGACGCAGATGCGGACATGGCGCGCATTCTCACCGAGGAACACGCGGCGGGCGCCTATGACTGCGTGATGCACTGCTTTTCGTCCGGAGCGGGGCTTGCGCGCGCAGCACTGGATCTGGGCTTTTACCTGTCGATGTCCGGGATCGCGGTCTTCCCGAAAAGCGGCGCGCTGCGCGAGATCTTTGCCGCGGCGCCGCCCGACCGGATCCTCGTGGAAACCGACGCGCCCTATCTGGCCCCGCCGCCCTTTCGCGGCAAGCGCAACGAACCCGCCTACACACGGTTCACGGCCGAGAAGGGCGCCGAGGTATTCGGGCTCGACTATGCGGAATTCGCGCGGCTGACCTCGGCCAATTTCGACCGCCTGTTTCGGAAGGCCGCGTGATGGATGAATTGCGCGCCACGATCCTGGGTTGCGGATCTTCGGGCGGGGTGCCGCGCCTCGGTGGGCATTGGGGCGATTGCGACCCCGATAACCCGCGCAACATCAGAAGGCGCTGCTCGCTCCTGCTGGAACGGGTGGGCGCGGGCGGGCGCACGCAGGTGCTGATCGACACGTCGCCCGACATGCGCGCGCAGTTGCTTGATGCGGGCGTCGGGCGACTCGATGCCGTGGTCTTCACGCATGCGCATGCCGATCATGTCCACGGGATCGACGATCTGCGCCAGTTGGTGTTCAACACGCGCCAGCGGCTTGATGTCTGGGCGGATGGGCCCACGCAGGACGCGCTCTATGCGCGGTTTGGCTATGCCTTCACCCAGCCCGAGGGCTCGCCCTACCCGCCGATCCTGAACATGCACACGATCGACGGCGCGCTGACCGTCGAGGGCGCGGGCGGGCCGCTGACGCTGCATCCGATGCGGCTTAACCATGGGACGATCGACGCGCTGGGCTTTCGCGTGGGCGGGCTGGCCTATACGCCCGATGTCGTGCGGATCTATCCCGAAAGCTGGCCCTTCCTCGAGGGGCTCGATATCTGGGTGGTCGATGCGCTGCGCCGCACCCCGCACCCGACCCATGCCCATCTGGACCTGACGCTCGACTGGATCGCCCGTGCCGCCCCGCGACAGGCGGTGCTCACCAACATGCATATCGATCTCGACCATGCCACGGTCGATGCCGAGACACCCGCGCATGTCACCCCCGCCCATGACGGGATGGTGCTGACGCTTCCGCTGCGCTGATGCAGGCGCTCGCCGATGTCATCCTGCCGGTCTTTCTGGTGATCGGCTTTGGCTATGTCGCGCGCTGGCGGGGGCTCATTTCGGATGCGCAGGTCGATGGCGTGGTCTGGTTCACGCAGGGCTTCGCGATCCCGTGCCTGCTGTTCGTCGCCATTGCGCGGCTCGATCTGGGGCAGGAATTCGACTGGCGCTTGTTGACCGCGTTCTACCTTGGCGCGATTTCGGGCTTCGCGCTGGGCTTTGCCGGCGCGCGGGTGTTCTTCCGGCGGGACTGGGAAGACTGCGTGGCGATCGGCTTTGTGGCGCTGTTCTCGAACTCGGTCCTGCTGGGCCTGCCGATCACCGAGCGCGCCTATGGCGCGGGCGCGCTCTCGGCGAATTACGCGATCATCGCCGTGCATTCGCCGATCTGCTACGCGATCGGGATCACGTGCATGGAGCTGATCCGCAATCGCGGCGGGCGGCTGCGCGACAGTCTGGGGCAGATCGTCTCGGCGATGTTTCGCAATGCGCTGGTGATCGCGATCGGGCTTGGCTTTCTGGTCAATCTGGGCGGGGTGCCGATGCCGGCGGTGGTGGATCAGGCGCTCGACATGATGGTGCGCGCGGCATTGCCGGCAGCGCTTTTCAGCCTCGGCGGGGTGCTCTATCGGTACCGGCCCGAGGGCGATCTGCGCACCATCGGCTATGTCGTCACCTTGTCGCTGGTGGTGCACCCGGCGATCACCTACGGGCTCGCGCTGGCCTTCGGACTCTCGGTCGAGGCGACCCGCTCGGCGGTGTTGACCGCTGCCATGGCGCCAGGCGTCAATGTCTATGTCTTCGCCAATATCTACGGGCGCGCGAAGCGGGTTGCAGCCTCGTCGGTGCTGATCGGCACCGCAGGGGTGATGCTGACCGGCTGGCTGTGGCTGCAGATTCTGCCGTGATTGCCCGCACCACCGCCCGCGATCACTGCGGGGTCAGGCCGCGCAACCGCTCGCCCCGCCGGCGCAAGAGTTCCACCACTGTCAGCAGCGCGACCGAGATCAGCACCAGGATCGTCGCCACCGCGAGGATCGTCGGGCTGATATCTTCGCGGATGCCCGACCACATCTCGCGTGGGATGGTCCGCTGCTCGACCCCGGCGACGAAGAGCACCACGACGATCTCGTCAAACGAGGTGATGAAGGCAAAGAGCGCCCCCGAGATCACCCCGGGCAGGATCAACGGCATGGTGATCTTGAAGAAGGACCGCGTGGGCGAGGCACCGAGATTGGCCGCCGCCCGTGTCAGTGAATTGTCGAACCCCACAAGCGTCGCGGTCACGGTGATCACCACAAAAGGCGTGCCGAGCGCCGCATGCGCGAGGACCACGCCCAGATAGGTCTGCGCGATGTTGATCGACGAGAAGAAGAAGAACATCCCCGCCGCCGAGATGATCAGCGGCACGATCATGGGCGAGATCAGGATGCCCATGATCAGCCCCTTGGCGGGCATCTCCGCCCGCGACAGGCCGAGCGCTGCGAGCGTGCCCAGCACGGTCGAAACCACGGTCGCGGCAATCCCGATGATGAAGGAGTTGCGGATCGACCGCATCCAGCTGTCGGACCCCAGGAAATCGCGATACCAGCGCAGGCTGTAGCCATCGGGGTTGAGCGTCAGCATCTCGCGCGTGAAGGTGAAGAAGGGCTGCGCATTGAAGCTCAGCGGGATCATGATCAGGATCGGCGCGAGCAGGAAGAAGAAGATCGCATAGCAGATCACCCGGAAGGTGTAGTGCCAGATCTTGTCCTTCGTGGTGTAATAGGCGGGCATGGCCATGGCTGATCTCCCTTACCCGAATTTCAGGCTGTCGCTGCCGACCAGACGGTTGAACAGCCAATAGAGGATCAGCACACCGATCAGAAGCATCGTGCCCAGTGCCGCGGCAAGGCCCCAGTTGAGCGATTGCTGGATATGGCGCGCGATTTCGTTCGAGATCATCCGCCCCGATTGACCGCCCACCAGCGCCGGCGTGATGTAGTAGCCGATCGAGATGATGAAGACGAGCACGCCGCCGGCGCCGATCCCGGGCAGCGTCTGCGGGAAATACACGCGCCGGAAGGCTGTCCAGGGCGTCGCGCCAAGGCTCTTGGCCGCGCGCATGTAAGTGGGCGGGATGGTGCGCATCACTGAATAGAGCGGCAGGACCATGAACGGCAGAAGGATATGCGTCATCGCGATGATCGTGCCGGTCTGGTTGTAGATCAGACTGAGTCGGTTGCCATCGTCGATAAACCCCAGCGTCACGAGAGTGGTATTGATCACCCCTTGTTGCTGCAAGAGCACGATCCAGGCCGAAGTTCGCACCAGAAGCGAGGTCCAGAAAGGCAGCAGCACGGCGATCATCAGAAGGTTGGCGTAGCGCATCGGCAGGGTGGACAGGTAATACGCGATCGGAAAGCCGAGCGCGAAGGTCAGCACCGTGATCGCCACGCTGAGCGCGAGCGTCCGGCCGAAGAGCGGCACGTAGAGCCTGCGGTTCTCGTCGCGCCGGACGATATTTCCTTCGGCATCATATTCGCGGTCAAGCGCTGCGACATAATACGAGGCTGTCAGCGGTCGTCCTTCGCGTTTGATCACGCGCCACAGCTCGGGTTGGCCCCAGAGCCGGTGCGCATCGAGGAAATCATCCTTGAAGGGCGCCTCAAAATTGGGCACAGCCCGTGACGTGCGCGAGATCGCACCGCGGGCCGCGCTGATCTCGTAATTCAGCCGCACCGCCAGCGGGCCGATGGTTTGCTGGCGGCGCGCGCGGTCGAGATCTTCCATCATGTCGGCATGCAATGCCGCAAAGACGGGCTCGTCGGGGATGGTGGTGCCATCCCAGTCCTGCAGGGCATCGAGCGTGCGCGGCAGGGCATTGACGATCTGCGGGTTATCCACCGAACGCCACATCATCTGGGCGATGGGAAAGGCGAAGAAGATCAGGATGAAGGCGAGAAGCGGGGCAACGAGCGCGAGCGCGGTCAGCTTGCGCCGCCGCATCGAGCGCTCAAGCGCGCGGCGCAGCGGTGTGCCATCCGAGGTGAGGAGCCGCCCACGGCTATCCGTACCCGGTGCCGGGCCAAGATCTTCTGCGCGTGCGTCTGCCATCGCCATCGTCATGCTCCTTGCGCCTGAATCGAGCGCCCATGTCCGTCAGGTAGATCAGGGCGCGCGCAGGACGCGCCCTGAAATTGTGTGTTTACTGGAGCATCCAGTTCGCGAAGCGCTCGCGCAGCTCATCCCCGTAATCGGCCCAGAAGTCGTTATCGAGGACGATCGGGGCAAAGTAGTTGTCCGGAGCGGATGGCATATGCGGTGCCATGTCGATCCCGAGATCGGCATGCTGGCCCACGAGGCCTGACGAGGATGCGCGCGCCGGACCGTAGCTGATGAACTGTGCCTGATCCGCCAGACGCTGTGTGTCGGTGGCGAAATACAGGTAGTCCATCACCGCATCGATATTATCGCCATCGGCAGGCACGACCCAGCCGTCCCACTCGACGACCTGACCATCCCAGATGATCTGCGCATCCATGCCCTCGACCTCGATCGCGTCGAACATCCGGCCGTTATAGCCTGTCGCGAAGGCCACTTCGCCATCGGCAAGAAGTTGCGGTGCCTGCGCGCCTTCGGTCCAGAAGATGATGTGATCCTTGATCGTGTCGAGCTTTGCAAAGGCACGGTCGACACCTTCGGGCGTGCTCAGCACGTCATAGATGTCTTCGGGATCCACGCCATCGGCATAGAGCGCCCATTCCAGGTTCGTGCCCGGACGATCTTGCAGCGCGCGGCGGCCGGGGAAGTTCTCGACATCGAACAAATCCGCGATGCTGGTAGGCTGGTTATCCTCGGGGAAGGCCCCGGGGCGGATGGTCAGCACGGTGGAGTAGAGAATCTGCGGGATGAAGCACTCGCCCAGGCTGCCGGGCAGGAAATCCTCGCTCGCCGGCGTGCCATCGGGCGCGGGCGCGAGCACCGCGTCATGGTCGATTGGCATGATGATGCCCTCGTCGCAGGCCAGCTGCGCGTCCGATGGCAGCATGTCCACGAGATCCCAGGTCACATTCCCGGCCTGCGACTGTGCGCGCAGACTGGCGAGCGCATTGGCCGAGCCATCGTCGTT
>SLKB01000105.1 GCA_007134805.1 Paracoccaceae bacterium | reverse complement strand
ATCGCGGGCGATGTGAAGAAATGCCTGCAATCGGCCATTGCCAATGCCGAGAACAACCATGGGCTGGATGTCGATGAGTTGGTCGTCGCCGAGGCCTGGGTCGGCAAGAACCTTGTGATGAAGCGCGGCCGTCCGCGCGCACGCGGTCGTTTCGGCAAGATCATGAAGCCGTTTTCAGAGCTGACCATCAAGGTTCGCCAGGTCGAGGAGCAAGCATAATGGGTCAGAAGGTCAATCCGATTGGCATGCGCCTTCAGGTCAACCGTACCTGGGACAGCCGCTGGTTTGCGGATAGCAAGGATTTCGGCAATCTGTTGCTGGAAGACATCAAGATCCGCGACTTTATCAAGGAAGAGTGCAAGCAGGCGGGCGTCAGCCGCGTGATCATCGAGCGCCCGCACAAGAAGTGCCGCGTGACGATCCACACGGCGCGCCCCGGTGTCATCATCGGCAAGAAGGGCGCGGATATCGAGACGCTGCGCAAGAAGCTTGCCAACCTGACCGACAGTGACCTGCACCTCAACATCGTGGAAGTGCGCAAGCCAGAACTCGACGCGCAACTGGTGGCGGAAAGCATCTGCCAGCAACTCGAGCGCCGGGTGAGTTTCCGCCGCGCGATGAAGCGGGCCGTGCAGAACGCCATGCGCATGGGCGCGCTGGGGATCCGCGTGAACCTCGCCGGCCGGCTGGGCGGGGCCGAGATTGCGCGGACCGAGTGGTATCGCGAGGGCCGCGTGCCCCTGCATACGCTGCGCGCCGATATCGACCACGCGCATTCCGAGGCGCAGACTGCCTATGGGATCATCGGGGTCAAGGTCTGGATCTTCAAGGGTGAGATCATGGAGCATGATCCTCAGGCCCGCGATCGCAGGCATCAGGAACTTCAGGATTCGGGCGGCGCATCGCGTCCGCGCCGCTGATCCGGCTGAAGGAGTAGAGACATGCTGCAACCGAAACGGACGAAGTTCCGCAAACAGCACAAGGGCCGGATCAAGGGCGACGCCAAGGGTGGCTACGACCTGAACTTCGGCGGCTATGGTCTGAAGGCCATAGAACCCGAGCGCATCACCGCCCGCCAGATCGAGGCTGCGCGCCGTGCCATGACCCGTCACATGAAACGTCAGGGCCGTGTCTGGATCCGTATCTTCCCGGATACGCCAGTCACCTCCAAGCCGACCGAAGTGCGGATGGGGAAAGGCAAGGGCTCGGTCGATTTCTGGGCAGCGAAAGTGAAGCCCGGTCGCGTGATGTTCGAGATCGACGGTGTGGGCGACGATATTGCACGCGAGGCGCTGCGCCTTGCAGCGATGAAGCTGCCGATCAAGACCCGCGTCGTTGTCCGCGAAGACTGGTAAGCATCACACCGCCGATACGGGTCGCTCAAAGCAAGCCTCGCCGCGCTGTCGGCGAGGCTTCTGGTTTGCGGATCGGGCCAGTTCAAACGGTCCACTGCATGCGCTCGGCGCATCCTTCCGAGACGGTGGCATCATCGCCGCCCAGCGCGTCGCGACGCCGCTCAAGCATAGCCACGCGTTGCTGTTGATCCCTGGTCTTCGGCGCAGTCGCTTCCTCCTCGATACGGATCGCGTAGAGGATGAAGCCCAGTTCGAACCATTCGAGTTCGTTCTGGCTGCAGACCGCTTGAACCTCGGGAGTGTTGAAGAGTCGCTGAACGCCGGCGATCTCCTGGCGCGCCTCGGATGAGAGGGGAAGTCCGGCCAGTTGCACCCTGCCGGATGCGGGGCTGCCTGACGCAGGGCTGATCTCCGGTGCAGTGCAGGCGGACACCGCGAATATCGCCGGTGCGATCACATATGCCAGTCGAGCCATGGCCGCGTCCTATCAAGGGGGGTCGATAGTTTCGAGCGTGCCCGCTATTCTCTCCCGCGTCCAGTTGCTGATGGGGTCCGGGCGCTTTTCCTGCACTGGGTGAGATCGCGGAAATCTGATCAACACGCCTTGCCAAGCTGACCGATCCCGGCTACACGGCGCACTCATCCATCTCCGCCGGGAATCAGGGTGACCCTTTGCTCAGGGGCTCTCCGGTGAATGTTGATTGAAGGACAAGACCATGAAACCCGAAGATCTTCGGAACAAGACCCCGGACCAGCTCCGGGATGACCTGGTGGCCCTGAAGAAGGAAGCGTTCAACCTGCGCTTTCAGAAGGCCACCAACCAGCTGGAAAACACCGCCCGTATTCGCACGGTGCGCCGCGACGCTGCGCGCGTGGCGACGATTCTCAACGAAAAAGCCCGCGACGCGGCGGCGAACTAAGGAGCCGGCACATGCCCAAACGCATCCTGCAAGGCAAAGTGACAAGCGACAAGAACGACCAGACCGTCACCGTTCTGGTTGAACGCCGCTTCACGCATCCGGTGATGAAGAAAACCGTGCGCAGCACCAAGAAATACCGCGCACATGATCCGGAGAACCAGTTCAAGGTCGGCGACACTGTCCGCATTGCGGAATGCGCGCCGATTTCGAAAACCAAACGCTGGGAGGTGCTGGTCGACGCTTCGGCGTAGGACTTCCATCCCCTCAGTCTTGTCGAAACCCTGGGCCTGATGCCCAAAGGTCGGGAGAAACCAAATGATCCAGATGCAGACCAATCTGGATGTCGCTGACAACTCTGGCGCGCGCCGGGTTCAGTGCATCAAGGTCCTCGGCGGCTCCAAGCGGCGCTATGCGTCGGTGGGCGACATCATCGTGGTGTCGGTCAAGGAAGCCATACCGCGGGGCCGTGTGAAGAAGGGCGACGTACGCAAGGCCGTCGTTGTGCGCACCGCCAAGGAAGTGCGGCGCGAAGATGGCACGGCCATCCGCTTTGACCGCAATGCCGCGGTCATCCTCAACAACAACAACGAGCCGATCGGCACCCGTATCTTCGGGCCAGTCGTGCGCGAGTTGCGTGCGAAGAACTTCATGAAGATCATCTCGCTCGCTCCGGAGGTGTTGTAATGGCTGCCAAACTGAAAAAAGGTGACAAGGTCGTCGTGCTGACCGGCAAGGACAAGGGCAAGACCGGCGAGATAAGCCGCGTCATGCCCAAGGACAACAAGGCCGTCGTGGACGGGATCAATATCGCGATCCGTCACACCAAGCAGTCCCAGCAGACCCAGGGCGGCCGTCTGCCGCAGGCGATGCCCGTCGATCTGTCGAACCTTGCGCTCGTGGACGGCAATGGCAAGCCGACCCGCGTGGGTTTCCGCATGGATGGCGACACGAAGGTGCGTTTTGCCAAGACAACCGGGGAGGCCATCTGATGCTTGACGAGACCAACTACACCCCCCGCCTGAAAGCGCTCTACCACGACACGATCCGGGCCGCGCTGAAAGAGGAATTCGGCTACAAGAATACGCTGATGACCCCCAAGCTCGACAAGATCGTGCTGAACATGGGCATCGGCGAGGCCGTCAAGGACAGCAAGAAGATCAAGTCGGCCCAGGCCGATCTGACCGCGATTGCCGGCCAGAAAGCCGTCATCACCAAGGCGCGCAACTCGATCGCGGGCTTCCGCGTGCGCGAGGAAATGCCACTTGGCGTGAAGGTGACGCTGCGCGGTGCGCGGATGTATGAATTCCTTGACCGTCTCATCACCATCGCCCTGCCGCGCGTGCGCGACTTTCGCGGTGTGAAGAGCACGTCGTTCGATGGCCGCGGCAACTATGCCATGGGTATCAAGGAACATATCGTCTTCCCCGAGATCAATTTCGATCAGATCGATGAGGTCTGGGGCATGGATGTCATCATCTGCACCACCGCGAAATCCGACGCGGAAGCCAAGGCGCTGTTGAAAGCTTTCAACATGCCCTTCAGCAGCTGACGCGAGAGGGAGAGAAATCATGGCCAAGAAAGCAATGGTCGAACGCGAGAAGAAGCGCCAGCGCATGGTGAAGAAATACGCCGCCAAGCGCGCCGAGTTGAAAGCGATCGCCGCCGATGCAGAGCGTCCGATGGAAGAGCGTTTCAAGGCAAACCTGAAACTGGCGCAATTGCCGCGGAACTCTTCGGAGACCCGGTTGCACAATCGCTGCCAGCTGACGGGACGCCCGAAAGCTTACTATCGCAAATTGAAACTGTCGCGGATCGCGCTGCGGGACCTCGCCTCGAAGGGGCAGATCCCGGGCATGGTCAAGTCGAGCTGGTAAGGGGAAGACTGATGTCGATGAACGATCCTCTCGGCGATATGCTGACCCGTATCCGCAACGCGCAGATGCGCGGCAAATCGACTGTCCGCACGCCCGCGTCGAAGCTGCGCGCCTGGGTGCTCGATGTGCTCAAGGACGAAGGCTATATCCGTGGCTATGAGCATGCGACGGGCGAGACCGGGCATCCGGAGCTGGAAATCGCGCTGAAATATGCCGACGGCCAGCCTGTGATCCGTGAGTTGAAGCGCATCTCCACACCTGGCCGCCGCGTCTATTCCGGTGTCCGCGAGATCCCGCAGGTCCGCAACGGGCTGGGGATTTCGGTTGTCTCCACGCCCAAGGGCGTGATGTCCGATGCGAGCGCGCGCGCTGCCAATGTTGGTGGCGAAGTGCTCTGCCGCGTATTCTGAGGAGGGCCGAAATGTCTCGTATTGGCAAGAAACCTGTCGAACTGCCCTCGGGCGTCTCTGCTCAGGTCAAGGGCCAGACCATCGAGGTCAAGGGCCCGAAAGGCGTCCGCAGCTTCACTGCGGGGGATGATGTGGACATGATCCTCGAGGGTAATGTCGTGACGGTCAAGCCTCGCGGCCTGTCGAAGCGCGCGCGCCAGCAATGGGGCATGACGCGCTCGATGGTGGCCAATCTGGCGCAGGGCGTGACAGACGGGTTCAAGAAAGAGCTTGAACTGGT
>SLKB01000247.1 GCA_007134805.1 Paracoccaceae bacterium | reverse complement strand
TCGAGACCGCGCGCAGCCTCGGCGCCGAGGACAGCCTGATCGCGTTCGAAGGGCTCAGCCCGAAGATGGTCGAGGCGCTCGCCCGCGACGGCATCAAGACGCTCGAGGATTTCGCGACCTGCGCGGATTGGGAACTGGCCGGCGGCTGGACGACCGCCAATGGCGAGCGGGTCAAGGATGACGGCATCCTCGAGCCCTTCGACATGAGCCTCGAGGAAGCGCAGCATCTGGTGATGACGGCGCGGGTGATGCTCGGCTGGGTAGACCCGGCAGACCTCCACCCCGAGGCGGCAGAGAGCGACGAGACGGAAGAAACCACGGAAGAGACAGCGGATCTGGAACCAGAGGCACGCTGAGCGAGGGAGCCATGACGCGGGGCGGTGCCAGTCGAAAGCAGCAGCAGGACGGCCCCGAACGGCGCTGCATCGCCACCGGGCAGTCGCAGCCTGCGTGCGGTCTGATCCGCTTCGTCGTCGGGCCCGGGGCGCAGATCGTGCCCGATCTGGCCGGAAAGCTGCCCGGCCGCGGGATCTGGGTCAGCGCCCGGCGCGCCGCGCTTGACAAGGCGGTCGCCAAGCGCCTCTTCGCGCGCGCGGCCCGCCAGCCGGTGACGCTGCCCGACGGGCTCGTCGATCTGGTCGAGGCAGGGCTCGCGCGGCGGGTGCTCGATCTGATCTCGCTCGCGCGCAAGAGCGGGCAGGCCGTGGCGGGCTACGAGAAATGCCGCGATCAGGCCCTGCGCGGCGAGATGGCGGTCCTGATCCAGGCCCATGACGGGTCGGCGCGCGGCAAGACGAAGCTGCGCGCACCAGAAGGCGAGGGCCGCCATATCGGCTGCCTGAGCGCGCGCGAACTCGGTTTTGCCTTCGGGCGCGAACATGTGATACATGCCGCGCTTCGTGCTGGCGGACTCAGTGAAGCTGTTGTAGAGGATGCGGCAAGACTGGCAGGATTGCGCATTGATATCGGCGGAGTGCCCGCCGGAGAGGACAAGACGGACGCATGAGCGATACAGACGGAAAGAAGACACTCGGCATCGGAACCAAGGGCGGCCAGGTGAAGCAGAGCTTCAGCCATGGGCGCACGAAATCCGTGGTCGTCGAGAAGAAGCGCAAGCGCGTGATCGTCCCCAAATCGGACGCCCAGACACCGGGTAAACCCCAGGGTCCCGGGCCCTCGCCCAGCCATAACCGCCCCGACCCCGCACGCAGGCCCGCCGGCATTTCCGATGTCGAGATGGAGCGTCGCCTCAAGGCGCTCGCCGCCGCCAAGGTGCGCGAGACCGAGGAAGCCGCCGCGCGCGAGGCCGATGAGCGCGCCCGTGAGGAAGAGCGCCAGCGCCGCCGCGAGGAGGCCGAAATCCGCGAGCGTGAAGAGCGCGAGCGTGAAGCCGCCCTCAAGGCGAAGGAAGAGGAAGACGCCCGCGTCGTGGCCGAAAAGGCCCAGGCCGATGAGCGCAAGGCGCGCAAGGCCGCCGAGCCCGCCGCCCCTGCAGCCCCCACTGCCCCCGAGGCCCCGCTCTCCGAGCGCGCGCGCCCGGCGGCAAGCGATGCCCGCAAGGCGCCTAAGCGCGCCGATGACGACCGCCAATCGCGGGCGAAGCCGCGCGATGACGCCGGCGGGCGGCGCTCGGGCAAGCTGACGCTCAAGGACGCGCTGTCAGGCGAAGGCGGGCGGCAGCGCTCGCTCGCGGCAATGAAGCGCAAGCAGGAACGCGCCAGGCAGAAGGCGATGGGCCAGGCCGCACCGCGCGAAAAGGTCGTGCGCGACGTGCGCCTGCCCGAGACGATCCTGGTGCAGGAACTCGCCAACCGCATGGCCGAACGCGCCGCCGATGTCGTCAAGTCGCTGATGAACATGGGTGTCATGGCCACCATGAACCAGACCATCGACGCCGATACGGCCGAGCTTGTGATCGAGGAATTCGGCCACAAGGTGGTGCGCGTGTCCGATGCGGATGTCGAGCAGGTGATCGAGCAGATCCCCGACAATGACGAAGACCTCCAGCCGCGCCCGCCGATCATCACCATCATGGGCCATGTCGATCACGGCAAGACCTCGCTGCTGGATGCGATCCGCAAGACCAATGTCGTCTCGGGCGAAGCCGGTGGCATCACCCAGCATATCGGCGCCTATCAGGTGGCGACCGACAGCGGTGCGGTGCTGAGCTTCCTCGACACGCCGGGCCACGCGGCCTTCACCTCGATGCGCGCGCGCGGTGCGAATGTCACCGATATCGTGGTGCTGGTGGTGGCGGCCGATGATTCGGTAATGCCGCAGACGATCGAGGCGATCAACCACGCCAAGGCCGCGAAAGTGCCGATGATCGTGGCGATCAACAAATGCGACAAGCCCGCCGCCGACCCCAACAAGGTGCGCACCGAGCTTCTCCAGCACGAGGTCGTGGTCGAGGCGATGTCGGGCGATGTGCAGGATATCGAAGTCTCCGCGATCACCGGAGAGGGGCTCGACGAGCTGCTCGAAGCCATCGCGCTGCAGGCCGAGATCCTGGAATTGCAGGCCAACCCCGACCGCGCGGCCATGGGCGCCGTGATCGAGGCGCAGCTCGATGTGGGCCGCGGCCCCGTCGCGACAGTGCTCGTGCAGAACGGCACGCTGCGGCAGGGGGATATCTTCGTCGTGGGCGAGCAATGGGGCAAGGTCCGCGCGCTGATGAATGACCGCGGCGAGCGGGTGAAGGAAGCCGGCCCCTCGGTCCCGGTCGAAGTGCTGGGCCTCAATGGCACGCCCGAGGCGGGCGATGTGCTCAATGTCGTCGAGACCGAGGCACAGGCGCGCGAGATCGCCGAATACCGCGAGGCCGCCGCCAAGGACAAGCGCGCCGCCGCAGGGGCCGCGACCACGCTCGAGCAGCTGATGGCGAAAGCCAAGGCCGATCTGGATGTGGCCGAACTGCCCGTGCTGGTGAAGGCCGATGTGCAGGGCTCGGCCGAGGCGATCGTGCAGGCGCTCGAGAAGATCGGCAACGAGGAAGTGCGCGTGCGCGTGCTGCATTACGGCGTGGGTGCCATCACCGACACCGATGTGGGCCTTGCCGAAGCCTCGGGCGCACCGATCATCGGCTTCAATGTGCGCGCCAATGCCTCGGCGCGGAATTCGGCCAACCAGAAAGGGGTCGAGCTGCGCTATTACTCGATCATCTATGACCTCGTCGATGACATCAGGGCCGCCGCCTCGGGGCTTCTGTCGGCCGAAGTGCGCGAGAAATTCATCGGCTATGCCAAGATCCGCGAGGTCTTCAAGGTCTCGGGCGTGGGCAAGGTGGCCGGCTGCCTCGTCACCGAAGGCGTCGCGCGCCGCTCGGCCGGGGTGCGGCTGTTGCGCGACAATGTGGTGATCCACGAGGGTACGCTCAAGACGCTCAAGCGCTTCAAGGACGAGGTCAAGGAAGTCATCTCGGGGCAGGAATGCGGGATGGCCTTCGAGAATTACGACGACATCCGCGAGGGCGATGTGATCGAGATCTTCGAGCGCGAGGAAGTCGAGCGCGTCCTGACCTGACGCGCGCGAGGCATGTGGGGGACACCCGGGGGGAAGCGCCCGCTCGGCGCACCTCTGGTGCTCCTCACGGCCGCTCGCCCGTGCGTCCCGCACGTGCGGGCACATCCCCCCGCATCGCGGCGCTTCGCGGCCACAGGCGCCGCGCGCGCTTACCCTTTCAGGCGGGAAAGATAGCCGGCCGGGGTTGCCTGCGCACAGCGGGTCCAGTCGCCCTCGGGCTGGCGCGCGGCAAGCGCGTCGGGGATCTCGACCTCGTCAAACCCCGCGCGGCGGACCATCATCAGTTGATCGGCCAGCACATGCCCGCGCGCGCGCAGCCGCCCGCGAAAGCCCAGCCGCCGCAAGTGCTGGCCCAGCGTGAGCCCGCGCCCGTCCGAGAAGACCGGGAAATCCACCCGAATCACCGCGATCGCGTCGAGCCGCCCCTCAAGCGCCTCGGGCGCCACATCGCAGGGCAGATCGAGCCCGCGCGGTGGCGCGTCAGGCTCTGCGTCAAAAGCCTCGAGGGGGGTGAACCCCTCGGTCCAGTCATCGGGCGCGAAACCTGCTTCAGTCACGATCCGGGTCATGCTGCACTCTCCTTGAGCGGGCGCGGCCGGCCGCCGATGAAATGGATGCCGCATTCGGTTTTTTCCTGCCCCGCCCAGCGCCCGGCGCGCGGATCCTCACCCCGGCGCACTGGCCGGGTGCAGGGCGCGCAGCCGATCGAAGGGTAGCCCCTTGCCACCAGCGGATGGCGCGGCAGCGCGTAGCCCTCGATATAGGCCGCGATATCGCGCGCCGCCCAGTCGGCCAGTGGGTTGAGCCGGATGCGCCCGGTGTCAGGTTCCTGTTCGGCACGCGCCAGCGCGCGGCGCGTATCGGCCTGAAAGCGCTTGCGCCCCGTGATCCAGGCATCGAACCCTTCCAGCGCGCGCGCGAGCGGCGCGGCCTTGCGCAACGCGCAGCAGGCCTCGGTGTCGGAACGGTAGAGCAGCGCATCAGGGTCGCGCGCAAAGAGATCAGCGCGCGCGGGCGTGATCACCCGCACCCCGCGCAGGCCCAGATGCGCGGCCAGATCGCGCTGATAGGCCAGCGTTTCGGGAAACAGCGCCAGCGTGTCGATGAACAGCACCGGCAGGTCGCGGTCGATCTGCGCGATCATGTGCAACAGCACGGCCGAATCGGCCCCGAACGACGACACCATCGCCACATGGTTGAAACTGTCCAGCGCGCGGGCCAGAAAAGCCTCGGCCGACTGGGCCTCGCTGCGCTGCACCAGCAGCGCCGCGCGGTCGATGGGCTCATGCAGCATCGGCCTGATCCTCCTGGTCATAGAGCGC
>SLKB01000131.1 GCA_007134805.1 Paracoccaceae bacterium | reverse complement strand
CCGCCCCAGGACACGATCGTGAGCGACACCGGGTCATCCGCTGCCGCGCTGAGTGCGAGCACGCTGACCGCCGAGCTGAGCCCGATCATTTTCAGTTTGGTAGACATGTAGTACCTCCTTGTTTGTGTTTTTCACTGCCTTGCTGGCAGTGCGACTTGCAGACAGTTCCGTCCCTCGGACCTGATGCAGATGGCCGGCCGGAATGTCACGCCGGACAGTCGAGCGCGCGGCAATCCTTCGGCATCCAGCCGATTTCAATCATGTTCCCTCTCTTGTGGCGCACCTGATCGGGCGCGTTGCGGGTCTTCATGATGAAATTCTCGTTTCCGGCGACCTTGAGGCGCGTGCGGAAGACATCGCCCATGTAGATGAATTCCATCACCTCGGCCTTGATCAGATGCGCGTCGGGGTCGAGCCGGTCCTTGTTGGCCTCCACCCGTTCGGGGCGGATCGAGACACGGGTGCGCTCGCCGACCTTCGAGACATTGACGGGCTTCGCATCGATCAGCTCGCCACCGTCGAGCTGCACGACACAGGCCTCACCCCGGATTTCCTTGACGACACCGTCCATCGTGTTGTTTTCACCGATGAATTGCGCAACGAAACTGTTCTGCGGCTCTTCATAGAGCACATCGGGCGGCGCGAGTTGCTGGATGCGCCCGTCTTCGAACACGGCGACATTGTCGGACATGGTCAGGGCTTCGGTCTGGTCATGGGTGACGTAGACGGTCGTGATGCCCAGATCATGCGCGAGCTTGGTGATCTCGAACTGCATATGCTCGCGCAGCTGCTTGTCGAGCGCGCCGAGTGGCTCATCCATCAGCACCAGTTCGGGCTCGAACACCAGCGCGCGTGAGAGCGCGATGCGCTGCTGCTGCCCGCCCGAAAGCTGCGCGGGGCGGCGGTTCATGAAGGCGCCCATCTGCACCATGTCGAGCGCGCGCTTGATCTTCGCCTCGCGCTGCGACTTGCCCAGGCCACGCACTTCCAGCGGAAAAGACAGGTTTTCGCCCACGGTCATATGCGGGAACAGCGCGTAATTCTGGAAGACCATTCCGATGCCGCGTTTGTGGGGCGGGACCGAGTTGATCGGCTTGCTGTCAAGCAGGATCTCGCCATGTGTCGCCGTTTCGAAACCGGCAAGCATCATCAGGCAGGTTGTCTTGCCCGAGCCCGAGGGCCCCAGCATGGTCAGGAATTCACCCTTCGCCACGGAAAGGTTCAGATCCTTCACCACAAGTGTCTCGCCATCGTAACTCTTCTGGACACCCTCAAAACGGACGAAGCCGTCGCCTTGCTGCGCTGCGACCAAGTTTGTTCTCCCCGTGTTGTCGGACTAGCCGGTATATGGCGGTGTTCCGCTCTCTTCTGCCGCTTAGTAAAGCCAAGCAGCGTCTTGATTGCAACACATAACTTTTCAGGAGGCCGGGAAGCCGGCAGTATCGTAAAAATAACTGAAAACTGGTCAGTTTGCAGGATGTTTCACTGCAGAATCCGTAGCTACGGGTGATCCGCCTTGCGATCGCGGGGCACTTTGTAGACCGCAAGTCTGATGGCCGCCGAGCCGGTCCGGGGATATCAGTCGGCGCGGCCGAGAAGCCCCCGAGTGATCCTCGACCCCACCCTCATCTGACCATTCCGAGCCAGGTGCCAACGGGTTGAACGACCCGTCTCGCCTCACTTCACACGGCTTGGCCTACCCAAGGCACTGCACTTCCTGGCGGGCTGGCTGTCGCTTACAGAGAAACACGCTGTGAGGATCATCCAGAAGCATCGAGCTCGGCTTCAGAGTGTCCGTCGTGATCAGGTGGATACTCTGGATGCAGGCCGAGTGGTTCCGCGATCGAGCGCGCGGGCGTCAACACAGGATGACACGCGCTACTCGGGGGGCCGGTCCGCAGTTGAGCGGTCCGGATGTTCAGCCCCTATCGTTGAGCCTGACGCGAACGTGATCCCCGACGTTGAAACTTCGCGGCCACGGTGGATGTATCCCGGATACCAGGATGAAGAAATCGCACAGGAGTCGTGCAATGCTGAACGTCACATTCACACGCCGCCAGGCGCTTGCTACAGGTGTTGGTGCCGCACTTGGTGCCACACTGATAACGGCACCTCCTGCGGCGGCGAACACTGTCCTGTTCGATTCGGCCTGGGATCATCTCACCTTCCGGCGCCTGACACCCAACAGGTTCGAGTTGCGCCAGTCTTCCCTGAGCGTGATTGCGGACGGGTCGTCCTCGATCCTCTACCGGATATTGCCCGACGAGATGCGCGCGGCGACGCGCGCCTCCTGGTCATGGCATGTTGAGAGTTCGGTTCCTCCATCCGATCTGTCGCAGATCGGAAACGATGATCGCAACCTCGGGATGTTCTTTGTCAGCATGTCCGCTGCGGCGGCAGCAAGGGTTGGACCCGATACCAGCATTCGCCGGCTGATGACAAATCGGTCGGCGCAAGTGCTGATGTACACCTGGGGCGGGAACCTGCCAACCGGATCAGTCGTGCCCAGTCCTCACGCGCCAGACAGGTTGCGCAACCTGATCGCCCGGCCCGCACAAACCGGCCGGTTTTCCGAGTCGGTTGATCTGGCACAGGACTTCCCGCGGGTCTTCGGCGCCTCACTCGACAGGCTTGTGGCTGTGGCCGTCTCGTCGAACAGCGAGAATACTCCGGCCCGCGTCGTGGCCCAGGTGTCGGATCTGCGGGTGACATGATCCGTTGCGCTCAAGTGCGTGCGGTCTTGACCGAGAGGCCACCGAGGCAGCATCGCAACACTGCGAGCCGCTCATGCTTGGCGTCTGCCAGGTCGCCGACCTGCTCGGCTGTCACAGGAACACGCTCTGGAATCGGTGGCCCAAGGATGCGATGCTGAAACCTGAAAAGTCGGGCAGCAAGACGACTGGCGCCGGGCCAAGATCGAGGAATCGGTGGAAACCCTCGGCACCTGGCTGGAGGGCTGCGCAGCAACCCATCATCATGACACTTTGATTTCATGATCGTATCAGGATTTCTGGTGCGGTCGAGAAGACTCGAACTTCCACGGGAGTTACCCCACAGCGACCTCAACGCTGCGCGTCTACCAATTCCGCCACGACCGCACGTCGCTGACCCCCGCCGATTACAACCTGAATCGGGGAAAGTGAAGAGGAAAATTCACGGATCCCGGGCAGAAACCGACCTTCGCGCGAGCGCGTCGCGGGACCGCTGGCAGGGGCGCGTCCAGCTCAGTCCTGCGTGAGCACGAAGGACGGAAGGGCGACAGGCTGCGCCGCGGCCGGGGGCTGGGTGGCAGCCTCTTTGGGGAAGAGGGCGGCGCGCAGCAGAAGGTCGCGATCCGACTGCATCGGTGCAATGACTTCCGTCTTGGCCGGATCGAGCCCAAGCTCATACCACGCCATGGCAAGATCCTTGCGCCCGGCCAGACCGTAGCCGAGCATCAGGTGATGCCCCATCAACTCGCCATAGGCCCGCTCGCCAAGACTGACAAGCAACAGCCCCGAGCCGAGCGCGAGCGCCATGTCATCAAGCTTGTAGCCGACAGAGAGGCAGATCCGCGCAGTTGCGGCAAGCTGGTCGGTGCTCATCCCCGACTGGATCACGAAGGCGCTCATTTCGCGGATGACCTCGTCCCTGGGCTGCACGCTGAGCGCGGCGACCTGCGGGGCCAGCGCAGGCGCAAAAGAGCGGCATTGCGCCACGATCTGGTCCGGAGTGACGCCCTGCACCTGCGTCATCATTTCCTCGCCCTTCGTGACCGAGAAGGTCCGCGCGAGGCAGAACTGCTCATTCAGAACGAGGGTCGGATCGGTCATCGTCTCGCGCGTCGCAAGCCCGCCATTGGCCGTGCTCACCAGCCCGACACGGTTGCAATGCGACGCGAGCGAGCGCTCGGCCGCAGTGCCGCTGCCGAAGAAATTCGGAATGGCGGGCGCAGTGGCCGGCTCCGGCTCTGGCATGCGCGCGGCCGGATGCGCCGAGGGGACCGAAAGCGCGACCTCACGCGTGGGCGCGATCTCCGGGGCCGGCGGGGCGGCCACGGTCACGGGTGCGCTGCTCTCGCCCAACTCGCAGGTGCCGCGCGTGCAGCGAAACATCGCGGGAGTGACATTGAAGGCCTGGAAATCATTGCGCACATAGCCATCGGGCGTCGACACGAACACCTGCACCGTGCAGGCCTGAGCACTGCACCAGAAGGCACTGCCGGTCACCGACGTGTCGATGATGTAATCGGTGCGCCCGTCGCCATTGAGATCGGCCAGCTGGATGAAGCCCGCACGCTGGACGAGTTGCATGGCGCTCGGGTCGGAGGAGGCCGCGATCTCGTCCACTGCGGCGGCAACCACTGCAGGCAGGCCGTAAGTGCCCGCTGTCTGCACGGCGGCGGCAGGGCGGCCCGACATCTCGTCGCGCACGGCAAGGACCAGCCCGCGCAGCCCCTGCGGATGCGCAGCGACCGTCTGCGCGACAGCCGGTCCGCCGATGATCGCGCGCTGATGCGCCGTGAGCAGGATGTTGCGCTCGAACTCGGACAGCTGGCCCGTTGCCCCGAAGCCAAGAAACGCCTGATAGCGCGAGATCCCCTCGCGCGAGCGCGGGCCGATCACCCCGTCGGCCGAGCCGACATTCCAGCCGAAATGATTGAGCGCGGTCTGCACCGCGCGGTTCTGCTGGCGCTGGGCAGTGTTGACTGTGGGCCGGGCCTGCTGGACGCGCGGCCGCTGCTGGGTCTGCACGCGTTGCTGCGGGACCGGGCGCTGCTGATTGGCGATCGCGCCGCCGATGATGCCGCCGATGATCCCGCCGACGATCCCCTCTTGCGCCCGCGCCGCCTCGAATGGGACGGCGCTCACGCTGATGGACAAGATGGCAACCAGAGAGTATTTCCCGATCATGTCAAATCCCCCAAAGCAAACAGGCCAATATCATATCCCGACTCAGGGGCTTTCCCCTAACGGATTCTTGATGCGCCGTGAGGATTGTCCTGATGCGGGTGTTGACTGGCTGGTTTTGCCGGGGCTCGCGGATTATGCGGCAACGCTCGCAGCCATGGAGGCGCGCGTGGCAGCCATCGGACAGGGCGTGGCGTCCGAGGCGATCTGGCTCCTGGAACACCCGCCGCTCTACACGGCGGGGACGAGCGCCAATCCCGCTGATCTGACCGCGCCCGACCGCTTTCCCGTGCATGTCGCGGGAAGGGGTGGCCAATATACCTATCACGGGCCAGGGCAGCGGGTGGTCTATGTGATGCTGGACCTCAACCGGCGCGGGCGCGATCTGCGCCGGTTCGTCGATGCGCTCGAGGACTGGGTGATCCTGACACTGGCCGAATTCGGGATCCGCGGCGAGCGGCGCGCGGGCCGGGTGGGCGTCTGGGTCCAGCGCCCGGACCGCCCCCCTGCCCCCGACGGAACCCCGGCCGAGGACAAGATCGCCGCCATCGGCATAAAGCTGCGCCGCTGGGTGAGCTTTCACGGGCTTGCCATCAATGTCGAGCCCGATCTGCGCCATTTCGATGGCATCGTGCCCTGCGGTATTCGCGAGCATGGCGTGACCTCGCTTGTCGATCTCGGCCTGCCAGTGACGATCGAGGATCTCGATCTGGCGCTGCGCAAGACCTTCGCCGATGTGTTCGAGCGCTGAGCCTCTGGCTGTGGCATCCTGTCGCATGCGCCATTGATCCGGATCAAAAAACCCCCTCGATGCGACATATCGATCATTGCTCAAGCGCAGGCCACATTCTAAAAGACCTTGAGTGCTGTACCACACTGCTCTGATCACGTGGTGCGCTGCACATCGAGAGAATGAGGCCCGGATCCTTGATTTGCAGGGCCTTCGCACGACAACAGTCGCGGTCAACGCGGCAGGAATCGGGAACTGGAGTAACCTATGGCCGATGCAGCCACGCATGATCAGGGACATGAAGACACACGCGGGTTCTTTACCCGCTGGTTCATGTCGACCAACCACAAGGACATCGGGATCCTCTATCTGTTCACAGCGGGGATCGTGGGCTTCATCGCTGTAGCCTTCACGGTCTACATGCGGATGGAGCTGATGACCCCCGGCGTTGACTACATGTGCATGGAGGGTGCGCGCCTGACCCCGGCCCCCGAGGGGGAGTGCACCCCCAACGGGCATATCTGGAACGTGCTCGTCACCGCCCATGGCATCCTGATGATGTTCTTCGTGGTGATCCCGGCGCTCTTCGGGGGGTTCGGCAACTACTTCATGCCCTTGCAGATCGGGGCGCCGGACATGGCTTTTCCGCGGCTCAACAATCTCAGCTACTGGCTGTTTGTCGCGGGCTCGGCGCTGGCCGTTGCATCGGTGCTCTCGCCGGGAGGGAACGGGCAGCTGGGCTCGGGCGTGGGCTGGGTGCTCTATCCGCCGCTATCGACCAATGAGGCCGGCTATTCGATGGATCTCGCGATCTTCGCGGTCCATGTCTCGGGCGCGTCCTCGATTCTGGGCGCGATCAACATCATCACGACCTTCCTGAACATGCGCGCACCGGGAATGACGCTCTTCAAGGTGCCGCTCTTTGCCTGGTCGGTCTTCATCACAGCCTGGATGATCCTTCTGGCGCTGCCGGTTCTGGCGGGCGCGATAACCATGCTGCTGACGGACCGGAATTTCGGCACGACCTTCTTCGACCCGGCCGGTGGCGGTGATCCGGTGCTCTACCAGCATATCCTGTGGTTCTTCGGCCACCCGGAGGTGTATATCATCATCCTGCCCGGCTTCGGGATCATCAGCCATGTGATTGCGACCTTCTCGCGCAAGCCGATTTTCGGCTATCTGCCGATGGTCTGGGCGATGATCGCGATCGCTGTGCTGGGCTTCATCGTCTGGGCGCACCACATGTACACGGTCGGGATGTCGCTGACCCAGCAGACCTATTTCATGCTGGCCACGATGGTGATCGCCGTGCCGACGGGCATCAAGATCTTCTCATGGATCGCAACGATGTGGCGTGGCTCTGTCTCGTTCGAGACGCCGATGCTCTGGGCCTTCGGCTTCCTGTTCCTGTTCACGGTGGGCGGGGTGACGGGGATCGTGCTGGCGCAAGCCCCGATCGACCGGATCTATCATGACACCTATTACGTGGTGGCGCATTTCCACTATGTGATGAGCCTTGGCGCGGTCTTTGCGCTCTTTGCCGGGATCTACTTCTGGATCGGGAAGATGTCGGGCAGACAATACCCGGAATGGGCCGGCAAGGTGCATTTCTGGACAATGTTCATCGGCTCGAACCTGACTTTCTTCCCGCAGCATTTCCTCGGCCGCCAGGGCATGCCGCGCCGCTATATCGACTACCCCGAGGCCTATGCCCTGTGGAACTATGTAAGCTCGATCGGCGCGTTCATCAGCTTCGCCTCGTTCCTGTTCTTCATCGGCGTGATCTTCTACACGCTGCGCTACGGGGCGCGCGTGACCGAGAAGAACTACTGGAACGAGCATGCGGACACGCTGGAATGGACCCTGCCGTCGCCACCGCCCGAGCACACGTTCGAGCAGTTGCCGAAGCGCGAGGACTGGGATCGTCAGCCCGCGCATTGACGTGAGAGCTGAGCCAGGCACCGCATGCCAGCCGTCTGGACAATAACACCGAGGGCCCCGGGCACACCGCCCGGGGCCTTTGCGCTGGCGCGGGGCGCGGGGGCCGAATATCGCCTGCACCTCGCGCCGCACATGTCGATGGGCCCTGTCGGGTTCGTGCGCATCATCGCCCTGAGCGCGGCATTCCTCGCGCTGCCGCTGATCGGAGTGCTGGGCACGCCAGTGCTCTACGGGCTCCTGCCTTTCGCGGGGCTCGCGCTCTGGGGGCTGTGGTATGCGTTGCAGCGCAATTCGCGCGAGCGCCAGCGGCTGTGCGAGGATCTCCGGCTGACGCGCGAGGAGATCGAGATCACCCGCACCAACCCCAACACGCCGCCGCAACACTGGCAGGCCAATCCCTATTGGGTCGAGGTGAAGCTCGCTGAAAAAGGCGCCCCGATCGAGAATTATCTCACGATTCAGGGGGGTGGGCGCGAGGTCGAACTGGGCGCATTCCTGTCGCCCGAGGAACGCGCCGCCATCTATGACGACTTGTCACGCGCGTTACGCCATCTTCAGTAGCCCGGCCGCGCAATGCCCCGGGCCCGATAAAAGCCCGTTGCGACGGCTTCGGCCCGGCGCCGGTCCTCGACGCATTCCGGCCCGGAGGCCGCGGGAAGAAAGCGCGCCCTAAAGGCCGCAAGGCGCTGCGCGCCCGGGCCGGGGGGGTAGCCGATCCGATCGAGGCTCGCGTCGAGGGGTCGGTCCGCGCCCAGACCTTCGGGCCAGAGCGCGTATCCCTCGCGCGCAAGCCTGCGCCAGTCGAAGCGGGGGCCCGGGTCATCCTTTCGCTCGGGCGCCATGTCGGAATGGCCGATCACATCGACGGGCGCGATGCTCCAGCGCGTCATCAGCACGCGCATGAGTTGGCTGAGCGCGTGCATCTGCGGCGCGCTGAACGGCTCGCACCCGGTATTGACCAGCTCAATCCCGAGCGAGCGCGAGTTCACATCCTCCACGCCCAGCCAGCCGCCCTGCCCCGCATGCCAGGCGCGGTTCGCATCGGCGACCAGTTGCCAGATTGTTCCGTCGCGCCCGATGACGTAATGCGCCGACACTGAGGTCGAGGGGTCGCACAGCCGCGCCAGAACCTCTGCCGGATCGTCCATCGCGGTGTAGTGCAAGACCACAAGCTGCGGGCGCGCGCCATTGCGCCGCGGCCCGAAATTCGGTGAGTGCCGCCAGATCGGAGCGCTCATGCCCGGCTCATCGGGCGCGCTGTGCCGGGACGGTCGCGACGCCCGTGCGCTCGCACGGGCAGCTGCTGCGAAGGGTGCAGGAGGACCCTGAGCAGGCGCTTCCCCCGGAAGGACATGATGCATCCCGCGCGCCGCACGGCGCGAGCCTGCTATTCGCGCGCCCGCACAGTCCGCGCAGCTTCGCGGAAGGGCGCGGGATCCCACCAGCATGCAAAGCCATCCCCATCAGGGTCGAGGTGGTTGGGATCCTGCTCTGGTCCACCGGCGGCCAGGAAGGCCTCCTGCGCCAGATCCTGGCTCGTGAACTGCCGGCAGGCCGCTTCCCAGCGCCGCCAGCGCAGCGGATGTGAGCGGGTGTAACGTTGCGTCCCGACTTGATGCGTGGTCGAGATTGCGTAGGCAAAGAGGTTCGGCCCCCCCGCCGTGCCAAGCTCGGCATCAGCGACCTGCACCTGCGGGACCGTGTCGCGCTGTGGCAGTTGCGCGCCGCCCCCGTCCGCGAAAGAGCCCGGCTCGAAGCGCTGATCGCTGACCCCGCCGCCCTGCGCGGGCGCGGCACTGCCCATCGCGCTCAGCGGCTCGGAACCCGTGGTGGGCGCATCCATATCCGCGCTCAATTGCCCCGGCATCGGGCTGGGCGTGAGCGTGGACGACGCCTCGGGCGCCCCGATGCCGCCGCTGTCACGCCCGCGCAGGGCGGCAACTGCATCCTGAGCGACCGAGCGGGGCGCGTCTGCGGGCTGGGCGGCGAGAGCGCTGCCCTGCCCTTGTGCCGAACGTTGCGCCGCCTGCGCGGCGTCCGCGCGGCGAATGCGCGCGAGTTCTTCCTGCGCGCGGCGATACTGCGTGTAATCACTGAAGCCCACGCCATCGCCGGTCGTGTCGATGACATTCGAATAGGGTGCCGCTGTCTCGCAGGCGACCAGCACCATCCCGGCGAAACAGGCTGCGATCAGGGCAGGAACATGTCGGGTCATCAACTCTTGCCTCGGATAGGGTTGTCGAAGGTTACCACCATTTTTCCGGCTTGGAAACAAAGCCCGCGGCGCGCTCGAGCACCTCGGCCGTGTTGAGGAGCGCCGCCTCGTCCCAGGGCCGGCCGATCAGTTGCAGGCCCAGCGGCAGGCCGTGCGCATCGAGCCCTGCCGGCAGCGCGATCCCGGGCAGGCCGGCCAGATTGACCGGCACCGTGAAGACATCGTTGAGATACATCTGCACCGGGTCGGCGTCGTCCATCGCGCCAAGCTGGAAGGCGGCCGAGGGCGTCGCAGGGGTGAGGATCGCGTCGATGCCTTGCGCGAAGGCACGGTCGAAGTCCTGCTTGATCAGCGTGCGCACCTTCCGGGCGCGGTTGTAATAGGCGTCATAGAACCCGGCCGACAGCACATAGGTGCCGATCATCACCCGGCGCTGCACTTCCGGGCCGAACCCCTCGGCGCGGGTCTTCTCGTACATCTGGGTGATCCCGTCGCCGGGCCCGAGTTTCGCGCGATGCCCGTAGCGCACCCCGTCGTAGCGCGCGAGATTGCTCGACGCCTCGGCCGGCGCGATCACGTAATAGGCGGGCAGCGCGTATTTCGTGTGCGGCAGCGAGATATCGACGATCTCAGCGCCGGCATCGCGCAGCATCGCTGACCCGCCGGACCAGAGCGCCTCGATTTCAGCAGGCATGCCGTCCATCCGGTACTCGCGCGGAATGCCGATCTTCTGGCCGCGGATATCGCCTGTCAGCATCGCCTCGAAATCGGGCACGGCCAAGTCGGCAGAGGTTGAATCCTTCGGGTCATGGCCGCACATGGCCTCGAGCATGATCGCCGCGTCGCGCACCGTCCGGGTCATCGGGCCGGCCTGGTCAAGCGAAGACGCAAAGGCCACGATCCCCCAGCGCGAGCAGCGCCCATAGGTGGGCTTGATGCCGACGGTGCCCGTGAAGGCCGCAGGTTGACGGATCGACCCGCCCGTGTCTGTGCCTGTCGCGCCCAGGCACAGATCCGCCGCCACTGCCGCCGCCGACCCCCCCGAGGAGCCCCCCGGCGTCAGATCCTGCCCATCCGCCCGCCAGGGGTTGATGGCATTGCCGTAGACCGAACTCTCGTTGCTCGAGCCCATGGCGAATTCGTCCATGTTGAGCTTGCCCAGCATCACCGCGCCCGCATCCCGCAATTGCGCAGAGACCGTCGATTCGTATTCGGGGCAAAAGCCCTCGAGGATCCGGCTCGCCGCCTGACTGGGCACGCCCTCGGTGCAAAAAAGATCCTTGATGCCAATCGGGATCCCGCACAGCGCGGGGGCATCGCCTGCCTTCAGCCACGCATCGGCGGCCTCTGCGCGCGCCATGGCCAGATCCGGGGTCTTGTGGACAAAGGCATTGAGCCGGCCTGCACCCTCGATCGCCGTCAGGCAGGCTTGCGTCAGCGCGGTCGAGGTCAGATCGCCCGCGCGCAGGAGATCGCGCGCGGCGGCGATGGTCAGGGCATTGAGTTCGGTCATTCCACCACCTTCGGCACAGCGAAGAAGCCCTCGCGCGCATCGGGCGCGTTCGACAGGATTCGTGCCTGCATGTTGCCATCGCTCACCCCGTCGGGACGGCGCTTCAGGCGCATCGGCGTCACCGAGGTCATGGGCTCGACGCCCGCGATATCGACTTCGCCCAGTTGCTCCATGAAGGTCAGGATCTGGCTGAGCTCAGTGGCCAACGCGGGCAGATGATCCTCGGGCACAGCGATGCGTGCCAGATGCGCCACCTTGCGCGCGGTCTCCAGGTCGATCTCGGACATGCGATCTCCGCTCGGGTTTCCGGGGTTTGCGCGCGGTTTAGCGGCAAGCCGCGCAGGGCGCAAGCGGCGCCAGGCTCACGCGGCGGCCTGCGCGCGTCGATGCGCGCAATAGACCGTGATCATCCAGCCCAGCATCAGCGCGTTGAGAAGATGCCACATGAAATGCGTCCCCAGCGGAAAGACCGCGCAGACCGGGCCATCGGCCATGCGGAAGCCGAGCGAGACACACAGGATCCCCGCCCCGCCCAAAAGCCCGCGCCCCGTCGGGGTACCGCGCAGGATCAGCCCGTAAAGCGCGATGAGCGCTGCCACGCTGAAATAGGCGGCACTCGCGCCCAGACCGGGCAGGATCTGCCCCGCCGCCCACGAAAACGCCGCTGCATAGGGCAGAAACAGCAGCACCGCAGCGACCGCCCAGAGCGGATGCAGCCGCAGGAAATCGCGGGTCGCCGCAAAGAGATAGAGCAGGATGAAGATCAGAATCGGGATCACATCGGCGAGCCCCGCCCAGCGTGTCGCATGCGTGTGCCACAGGAACGAACCCAGGCCGATCACCGCGAGCACCATGGCCATCGCGCGGGCGAGCGGCATTCCGCGGGTCTGCGGCCAGACAAGCATTGCGGCGGCGATGAAGGCTGCGTTGGTGATCGCGTTCACAGGCTCGGACCAATACGAGAAATCCGTGCGTTCGCAATAGGCTATGACCTGATCTTCAAGCATCACATCACCTGAGCTTCCGGAAGAATTCGCGCATGAGGGCCTCGGCGGCCCGCGCGTCGATTCCGTCATAGATTTCAGGCACATGATGAGCCTGAGGGTGTGTAAAAACCCGGGCGCCATGCGCCACTCCGCCCGATTTCGGGTCGGCCGCGCCATAATAGAGCCTGCGCAGCCGCGCATGCGCGATCGCCATGGCGCACATCGCGCAAGGCTCGAGCGTCACATGGATGTCGAAACCGGTCAGCCGCTCCTGACCCAGATGCGCGCAGGCCGCTCGGATTGCGAGCATTTCGGCATGGGCTGTGGGGTCGCGGACCTCTCGGGTGCGGTTGCCGGCAGCGGCGATTACCTGGCCATCGGGGGATGTGATGACCGCCCCCACGGGCACCTCGCCGCGCGCTGCGGCGGCGCGGGCCTCGGCCAAGGCAATCTGCATATGGCTGTGGAAGGGCGACATGGGGCAGAGATGGCGCGCGTAGCCGGCCGAGGCAAGCCTATCCGCGCCGCATCCAGACATGCGCGATATCCGCGCCCATGGGCTGGACATGGTGCAGGTCGAATTGCGGCACCTGCGCAAGCAGCCGCGCGGGCAAGGCGCCAAGGCCGGGCCACCCTTCTGAGCCGATCAGCTTGCCGGCCGAGAAGACGACCAGTTCATCGATGAGCCCCGCATCAAGCAGGCTCGCCGCAAGTTGGCCGCCCCCCTCGCAGAGGACCCGCGTGAGCCCTTGCCGTGCAAGCTGCGCCATCATCTCGGTCAGGTCGAGCCGCCCCTCGGGCGCGCGGCAGGCGATCAGTCGTGCGCCGGTCGCTGTCCAGTGCGCCATCCGCTCTGCCGGGGCGTCGGGGGCATGGACCAGCCAGACCGGCCCCGCGCGGGCACTGCGCCCCAGCCGGCCGGTCGCGGGCAGGTCAAGCCCCGCGCTCGCGACGATGCGCACGGGCTGATGCGCAACGCCGAGGTCGCGCACGCGCAGATCGGGATCGTCGGCGCGCGCGGTACCGCCGCCGACGAGCACGGCGTCATGGCGCGCGCGCATCGCATGGACCGCGCGTCGCGCGGCCGGGCCCGTGATCCAGCGGCTTTCGCCACGCGCCGTGGCAATGCGGCCGTCAAGCGTGAGCGCGAGTTTCAGCGTGACGCGCGGACGGCCCTCGATATGGCGCATCAGGAATCCTGCATTGACCGCGCGCGCGGCCTCTGCCTCGACGCCTTCGACCACCTCGATCCCATGCGCGCGCAAGGCCGCGTGGCCGCGCCCCAGCACACGCGGGTCGGGGTCAGTGAGGGCAGTCACCACACGCGCCACGCCTGCGCCGATCAGGGCATCGGCGCAGGGAGGGGTGCGGCCATGATGCGCGCAGGGCTCAAGGCTCACATAAGCAGTGGCGCCGCGCGCATCGCAGCGCGACAGGGCGACGGCTTCCGCGTGCGGGCGCCCGCCCGGTTGCGTCCAGCCGCGCCCAAGGATCCGCCCGTCGCGCGTGATCACGCAGCCCACTGCCGGGTTCGGCCAGACCTGCCCCAACCCGCGGCGCGCTAGCGCGATGGCAAGGCGCATGAACCGACGATCCTCTTGCGAGATCAAGGCTTACTCGGCGGTTTTCTGTTCGGGGCGCAGGAGCGAGACGAACTTGTCGAAATCATCCGCCTCCTGGAAGTTCTTGTAGACACTGGCGAAGCGGACATAGGCGACTGTGTCGATCCGGGCGAGGGTTTCCATCACGATCTCGCCGATCATCTTCGACGGGATGTCGGTATCACCCATGCTTTCGAGCCGCCGCACGATGCCCGAGATCATCTGGTCGATGCGGTCGTGTTCGACCGGGCGTTTCTGCATCGCGATGCGGATCGAGCGTTCGAGCTTTTCGCGGTCGAAAGCCTCGCGCCGGCCGTTGCTTTTCACAACCACCAGATCGCGGAGCTGCACGCGCTCATAGGTTGTGAAGCGTCCGCCGCAGGCCGGGCAGAAGCGACGCCGTCGGATCGCGCCATGGTCTTCGGCGGGGCGGGAATCCTTGACCTGAGTGTCAGTGTTGCCGCAAAACGGACAGCGCATGCTCCCTCCCTCGGGTTGCTCTCGACGACCATCCCAAGAACTATAGGCATACCGCGACCAATTGGGTAGCGGCAAAAGGCCACCCACCAGATCATGCGGGCAAGATGTGGCAACGGAGACTCAGGGCGTCGCCCATCCCATCAGCGGCGGGCCGCATGCGCTGCCACGCGCGCCTCTACTGCACGACGACGACTCGCATTTGGTCGAGCCCTTCGGCGCGAACCATCTCGAAGAGCAGCCGCGCATTGTCAGGGTGCAGGCGCACGCATCCGGCCGACGCCGGACGGCCGAGCCGATTGATCTGATCCGTGCCGTGGATCGCGAAATTGCCCGAATAGAAGATCGAATAGGGCATCGGCGCATTGTTATAGAGGCTCGAACGGTGGTGGCGCGACAGGAATTGTGGCTGCCAGGCCCCGGTCGGCGTGACCTTGCCCTGCCGTGCGGTCGACACCGGCCATTCATAGAGAAGCTGGCCGTGGTGATAGACATGCATCTTCTGATCAGTGATGCTCACCCGCGCGACGATCCGGTCGGCAAACGCCGCCCCGGTGGTGAGACTTAATGCAAGACAAACAGCAAAAAAATGGCGCAGCATGCGACCCCCTTGAAATCATTGCGTTCAAAGGCCCCCCAAGGACCAGTCTTCAAATCGGCGTGATGCGGAGATTCGAGTCAAGCGGATTCTTGCCGATCGGATGCGTTCAGGCGTTTTGTGGTGCAAGAACGCACCCTTGCCACGGGTCTCGGAGAGTGGCATTGCACCCGGCATGACGGAAACACCGCAAAAGAGGCTGGCGCTGGTCACCGGCGCGTCGCGTGGTCTGGGCTTTGCTCTGGCCGAAGAGCTGGCCGCGCGCAGCTGGCATGTGATTGCGCTTGGCCGCACGCTGGGCGGGCTTGAAGAGCTCGACGACCGCATTCAGGCGCGCGGCGGAAGCGCCACGCTGGCCGCGATGGACATCACCCGCGATGACGCGATGCGCCATCTGTGCCGCGACATTCATGACCGCTGGGGGCGGCTCGATCTCTGGGTGCATGCGGCGATCCACGCCCCGCCGATGTCGCCCGCCGATCACATCGCCGGGAAGGACTGGGATCGCTGCATGGCGACGAATATCCGGGCCTCGGGCTTCCTGATCACCATGATCGCGCCCTTGCTGGCCGCCTCACAGCCGCGCGGGACAGCGCTGTTCATCGATGATCCGGTCGCGGGGGATAAATTCATGGGCGCCTATGGCGCCTCAAAAGCAGCGCAGATGGCGCTTGCGCGCTCATGGCAGGCCGAGGGCGCGCGCGTCGGCCCGCGGGTCATCATCGAGGCCTGCGCGCCGATGCCGACGGCCACGCGTGCGCGGTTCTTTCCCGGCGAGGAGCGCGACCGCCTGACCCCATGCGCGCAGGAAGCCCGACGTCTGATCGACCTGGTCTAGGCGCTACTCTTCGGCCTTTTCGGCCAGCACGAGCCATTCATCCTCTGCAGCCTCGAGCGCACTCTGGCGCGCGGCAAGTGCCTCGGTCGCCTTGCGGAACTTGACAGGCTCGCGGATGAAGAGATCCGGGTCGGACAGCAGCGCGGCGAGTTTAGCGATCTCTGCTTCAAGCTTCGCGATCTCTGCAGGCAGCGCCGCGAACCTGTGCGTCTCGGTGAAACTGAGCGCGGGCTTGCGCGTACTACGCTGGGGCTGGCGCGGGGGTGCGGCGCGTTTGGCCGGTTTTTCGGGCTCCGGGGCGTGAGGGGATGTCGCCTGCGCGCGCTGGGCGAGCGTATCGCTCCAACCGCCGGCAAAGATGGTGACCTTGCCCGCGCCCTCGAAGGCCAGCGTGGTGGTGGCCAGCCGGTCGATGAAATCGCGATCATGGCTGACCAGCAGCACTGTGCCGTCGAACTGATCGAGCAGATCCTGCAACAAATCGAGCGTCTCGAGATCGAGATCATTCGTCGGCTCGTCGAGCACCAAAAGGTTCGAGGGCCGTGCCATGATCCGCGCGAGCAGAAGCCGCGCCTTCTCGCCCCCAGACAGCGAACGGACTGGGGCGCGCGCCTGTGCCTCGTCGAAGAGGAATTCCTTTAGATAGCCGATCACATGCTTGGGCTGGCCGCGCACCATCACCTGATCGGCCTGCCCCGGCACGCGCATCACCGGATCGCCGGTCAGGTTCTCCCAGAGGCTCGCATCGGGGTCGAGCTGCGCGCGGGCCTGATCGAAGACCGCCAGTTCCAGATTGGTGCCGCGCCGTATCTGCCCTGCGTCGGGGGCCTCATCGCCCGTGATCAGGCGCAGCAGCGTCGTCTTGCCGACCCCGTTGGGGCCCACGAAGGCTATGCGCTCGCCCCGCGTGATCCGGAGCGAAAGATCGCGCATGATGATGCGCTCGCCATAGGCCTTGTGGACATGCTCCAGCTCGGCCACGAGCTTGCCCGAGGCTGTCGCCGAGTCAAAGGCCATCGCCGCCGTGCCCTGCCGGTTGATCTGCGCGGCGCGCTCGGCGCGTAGCGCCTGCAGCGCGCGCACACGGCCCTGATTGCGCTTGCGCCGCGCACTGATCCCCTCGACCGCCCAGCGCGCCTCGGCCTTTATCTTGCGGTCGAGCTTGTGGCGCGCCTCATCCTCGGCCGCCCAGACCTCGTCTCGCCACGTCTCGAAGCTTTCAAAGCCCGCATCGCGCCTGCGCATCTGGCCGCGATCGAGCCAGAGCGTGGCGCGGGTCAGCGTTCGCAGGAAGGCGCGGTCATGGCTGATCAGCACGAAACCCGCGCGTG
>SLKB01000175.1 GCA_007134805.1 Paracoccaceae bacterium | reverse complement strand
TTCGAGTATCTTCCATCGGGTATCTCCTGGAGTTGGGTGCGCCGTCGGCAGTCGAAGACTGCAGCGGTCGCAGTGGCGGAACGTCATCCAATGGAAAACCCGTCGCGCTTTCTTTCGTTCCGCCCCGACAGGCTCTGACAGCGAAAAGATGCTCAGGTCTCGGGGGCGCCGCCAAGTCGTTCGGCGCGCGGTCCTGCCGTGCCGGGATCCTTGTCTTCATAGGGGCGCCCGGTGTCGGGATCGATCGGGTCGGCGCCGCCCTCGTCATCATCAAGCGCAGTTTCGACCGGCGGATCGGTCGGCGGGATCGCCTCCTCGCCGGCATCGTCGAGCGGGACTGCCGCATCCGTGACCGGATCGGTGCCCTCGCGTTCGGGCCTCTTGCGGGAGGAAGGACTGGACTGCATGGAACTCTCCTTTCACAGCGGCGGTGTCTTATGCTGGCCGGTCAGTCAACGCAGGCTCCGACCCCGGGGTTCCGCGATGCAGCAGCCTGTCTCCAGACAAGGACAGACATGCGCATTTATTGTCACGGCTTGCATTTCTAGAATAATACATCCATATACCATCCACACGGATGGAGAATCATGATGAGCAACGTCAAGCAGCTGCGCGATCGACAGCCCGAGAGCGAGAAGATCACCATCAACCTCGGCTATGTCGATCTGGGAAGGATCGATCTTCTGGTGCAGGAGGGGTTCTTTTCCAATCGAAGCGACTTCATCCGCACGGCCATCCGCAACCAGCTCGATGCCCATTCCGAGATCGTCTCGAAATCGGTCGAGCGGCACACGCTGGAACTGGGGCTGAGGGATTACTCGCGTGCCGACCTCGAGGCCTTGCGCGACGCGGGGGAGGTTCTGCACGTCAAGGTCGTGGGCCTGGCGCGCATCGCATCCGACGTAAACCCGGAGCTGGCACGGCAAACCATCGGGTCGATCACGGTCCTTGGCGCGTTGCAGGCGAGTTCGGACATCAAGAAAGCCCTGGCCGACCGCATCCGCTAAGGCCGCAATCCAAGCAAAGGAACAGAAGATGTTGAATTTCAAGGCCGGCGCATTGCGCCCGGCGCGCGATGGCGCATGCCCGAACCACATTGAGGCGGCGAACGATCTGGTCCGCCAGACGCTCTCGCGTCATGGCCTATGGTCAGAGGCGGACGGCAATGCCGCGCCGATGGCCGAGCTGATGAAGGGGCTGAACTTGCCACCAGCATGGCAGGACCAGCCCCGTCCATCAGCACCGCCGATCATCCTGCCCGAGGGCGCCGCGTTTCGCGCCGAGACATATAGCGGTCCCACCGGCAGTCGCGCCTATCGCCACTATGTCCCGGCCTCGGCCAGCGACGGGGTGGAGGGTATCGTCCTAATGCTGCACGGCTGCACCCAGACGCCCGAGGATTTCGCCATCGGCACGAAGATGAACGCGCTGGCCGAGGCGCATCGCCTCGTGGTGATCTACCCCGAACAGGCGCGCGGCGCGAATGCGCAGACCTGCTGGAACTGGTTCAGCAAGGGCGACCAGCGCCGCGATCGTGGCGAGCCGGCAATCCTCGCGGGAATCACACGCGCGGCGATGGCCGAGCATGGCGTCGCCTCCCCGCGCGTCTTCGTGGCAGGTCTGTCAGCCGGGGCTGCCATGGCGGTGATCCTGGGCGAGACCTATCCGGACATCTTTGCCGCCATCGGCGCGCATTCCGGCCTTCCCTTTGGGGCGGCCAGCGACGTGCCCTCGGCCTTCGCGGCGATGGCGGGGGATATTCAGGGCGCAGCGGAAGCGCCGCCCGCGCCCGGCGCCCGGCGGCTGATCGTCTTTCATGGTGCTGCGGACCGGACCGTGCACCCGTCGAACGGCGTCGAGATCGTCCGCCGTGCCGGATTCAGCCTGGGTGCACAGGCCATCCAGACAACCGAGATGGGCACGCAACACGGTCGCAGCTTCAGTCGCATCCTGACCAGCGACGCGGACGGCAAGGTCTTGTCGGAACATTGGGCCATCGACGGGCTTGGCCATGCCTGGTCGGGCGGGAATGGCGCGGGCTCCTACGCCGATCCCGTTGGCCCGGATGCCAGCGCCGAGATGATCCGCTTCTTCCTCGACCTGCCGGAAGGGGGCGTGCAATGACCCGCATGACCTTCGACGCCGTGGCCGAGGCGCTGCCCGGGGAAAAATGGCGCGGGCGCTGGCACCGCTCCTGGCCCGCCTACGAGGCGTGGTTCACCGCACGCGGTGGTGACGGTGGGCCTGATCTCCGGGCCTGCCGCGCGGCCCTTGGGCGGCACATGCCCGAGTTACTGCCCACCTATGACCGCCTGGTCGGGCTTGCCGGTAGCGGCGACCGCGCCGCGCGCTTTCTTTCCACATGGTGCCCGCCGCAATACCTGGGTGGCTGCTCGCTGGCCGCAATGGCCGACGGGGCTGATGTCCGGCTGGTGCGCAACTACGACCTCTCGCCGGATCTGAACGAGGGGTTCCTCTTGCGCAGCGAATGGGCGGGTAGGCCGGTGATGGGCATGGTGGAATTTCTCTGGGGCCTCTCGGACGGGATCAATGACGCGGGGCTCTCGGTCGCGCTGGCCTATGGGGGACGCGCGGAGGCGAGGGAAGGCTTCGGCATCACGACCATCCTGCGCTATCTGCTCGAGGCCTGCGAGACGGTCGATGATGCTGTCGCGGTTCTGAAGCGGGTGCCCTCGCATATGGCCTACAACCTCGTGCTGGCCGATCGCGCGGGGTCCACGGCCAGCGTCGAGGTATTGGCGGGTGGCGGCGCGCGTCGCATGCCGC
Source organism: Paracoccaceae bacterium (assembly GCA_007134805.1). Taxonomy (GTDB): domain Bacteria; phylum Pseudomonadota; class Alphaproteobacteria; order Rhodobacterales; family Rhodobacteraceae; genus Roseinatronobacter. The sequence goes on along the minus strand of SLKB01000175.1, from coordinate 2,111 downwards.
AGGCGATTGCCACCAATCACCAGAGCGGCGGCTTGCAGCCCGATCATCCGGGCTTCTCGCGCACCCATGAGCGGCACACACATCTGCAACGGCTTGCCAGTTCACCGAGGCAGTTGCACCGGCACTTCCTGAAGGCCCCGCTGCGGCAGGACCGATTCGATGCGGGGTTTGGCACGCTTTTCACTGCGGAATACGATCCGATCGGCGGTTCGATGCGCCTGATCTGGCCCGATGCGGAATGGCGGCAATCGCTCGATACCTTCGTCGAGGGCCAACGCATGATCGACCTCGCCGCATCCGTCGCCATCCCAGCCGCCGTTCCTGTCGACGCGCAAGCGGCTGTCGCGGGATCCACGGCAGGTCCGGACATGCCGGACTGGACGCGCGCGGCCAGAATTGACTGGCTGGCCGTCGGCCGCGACTATGCCGCCGGCAGGGGGCGGGCGATCCCGGCCTATCTCGCTGAGATCAGCATCCGCGAGGGTTGCAGGGCTGGACGGAGCCTGGGGAAAAGATCCCGATTCGGGTAACGGCGCCCAGGTTAGTCCTTCATATCCATGCTTCGGAACAGTGCGCGGATGCGCGCACTGCGCTACCATCATCGGGCTCGACCGACCAAGGTCCGCGGCAACTCCCGTTGGCATGACGGGCGCCATTTGCCGCAACTGCCGCAGCCGCAAGAGACGCAAGACTGCACCGGACCCTTTCCGGTGTGGTCTTCTCCGGTTTCACAGCTTGAGGATGAATAGTTTCGCCTCGCTTGGAACGCGGCCGCAATTTGGCTTGTTGTCTCACTATGCCTCACTTGAGGCGACATGTATCCAGGAGCTTGACATGAATAAGCTGATGCTCACGACTGCAATCGTTGCAGTCACCTCATTCGGCGCCTATGCGCAAACGGCCGACACCACCGCTGATCAGACGACGTCGGCAGACACGCAGGTGGTTCCGGCATTCCTCGTGTCCGATTTCACGGGGAAGGACCTCTATACGCTCGATATCGACGAAGCGCGCGATCTGCGTGACAGCGCGACTGACGATGACCGCGGCAGCTGGGACCAGACGCGGATGCGCTGGGAAAGCGGCCAGACCTTCACGGCAAATCGTGACCGTTGGGAGAACATCGGCAGTATCGGCGACATCGTCATGACTGCGGATGGCGAGATCCACGGTGTACTTATCGATGTGGGCGGCTTCCTCGGAATGGGCAGCCGCACAGTGATGGTCGACCTTGACCACCTGTACTTTGTCATGGACGGCGACGAGACAAGCGGTGGCTGGTTCTCAGACACTGCGGGCGACTTCTTCATCGTTGCAGCAATGACTGAAAACGAACTCGAAGGGCTGGCCGAATTCGACGCCGACCAACTGCGCTCGGGTCTTGAACGGCGCCGCTACGAGGGCGGCATGGACGAACGCGGCGCGATGATGGGCCAGGACGGCCAGCGCGACGCAACCGGCATGGCTGAGCGTGAAAACGACCAGCAGGCCCGAGGCCAGGCACCCGAAGGTTACGAAACGATGGCGCAAGACCAGCGGACCGCTGACGCGCTGAACGGGGCCGACGTTTATGACGGCGAAAACCAGCAGATCGGCACGGTTCAGGATCTGGTTCTCGGCGGGAATGAGGTCTCGCACCTGGTGCTTGATATCGGCGGGTTTCTCGGACTCGGCGAACACCGCGTTGCCCTGCCGGTCCAGGAGGTCGACATCCTCTGGAGCGATCAGGACAATGACGTGCGCGTTCAGGTTCCGATGACACAGGACCAGCTTGAGCAACTGCCGGAACATGACGCCTGATATCGGCGCTTGATCCAACTCTCCCTGAGACAGCCCCGCCAGTGTCCTGGCGGGGTTTCTTTTGTTGCGGGGCCTCGAGTGGCACGGGGGGGGTGTCCCTCAACCGAGCCGTCTTGCCGCGGCTACCGCGTGGTGGCGCGACGGGCTTGACCGGAGTGGCCCGGTTCCCGAAGTCTGAAGCCTATGCCCGCAGTCCGACATCCGGCGTGAAGATGACGCGCTGATCCTCGGCGAAGGCGTGCAGGTCGAGCGGCCAGACCGCGCGCGGCCAGCGCAGGTCCAGCTTGCCGAGCCGCGGGCGGTAGACGGCC
>SLKB01000295.1 GCA_007134805.1 Paracoccaceae bacterium | reverse complement strand
TCTGCAGTGGTGCCGTAGCTTGTGACATTCAGCGCGGCGACCCCCGCCTGTTTCAGCACGGCGACGGCTTCGCGCACGGCCTCGGCCTCGTCCTTGCCCGCAGCATAGAGCAGAAGGCCCGCACCGGTCGCGCCTTTCGGCAGATCCGCGCTCGCGCCGAGCTCGACAAGCAGCGTGTAGACCTGATCCAGTCCGCTTGAGGGCGCAACGTGACGATCGGGCATGGGGCCGTCCTTTCGCATCCTGGCCGCAGCCATGTCAGGAAACCGCGCGCAGGGCAAGCCCCGCCATCCGCGCCCCCCATTCGGCATAGAGCGCCGCGCCCGGGTGGAAGCCGTCGCGCGCCAGCCAATGCGGCGCGGGCGCCATGTCGAAGGGCACATGAAATGCGCCCAATTCGGTCGCACGCGCGCGCAGGATCGCGTCGAGCCGCGCGGCGCGCAGGCCAAGCGCGCGGCGCAGCGGTTGGGGGAAGGCCGTGAACGCACCCAAGGGCGGGACGCCCGATGCAAGGATCATCCGCGCGCCGTGGCAGGTGCGCAGGGCCCGGATGAGGGCCGAGGTCTCGGCCCGGTAGCGCGCGGTGCGCGTCAGCCGCAGCACGTCATTCACCCCCAGCGCGAGCACTGCCACATCGACCGGCCCCGCGCCCGCCAGCATGCGCCGCGCGGCCGAGGTCGTGGCGCCGGATCGCGCGCGCAGTTCCCATTGCACGCGGGCCGCAGGCGCCAGATGCACGAGCATCTGCCCGATCAACGCCTGATCCTGGTGCGCAACCCCCACGCCCGCGCCCGACGAGTCGCCCAGCACCAGAAGCCGCAAGGGCGGCCCCGTGCCCACCACGCCTGCGCGCGGGCCTGCGGCCTCGGGCAGGCGTTCGCTGCGCCATGCGAAGGCGAGCATCTGCGCAAGGCATTTCGGCAGATCGAGCGGTGAGAGTTGCGGCGTCATGGCGGCAAACTGGCCCAATTCGGGGGCGCTGTCATCCCCGGGGACTGGCCCAGACGGCCCGGGTTCGCTATTGCAGGGGCCAGGATCCTGTCAGGAGAGTGCGCCATGCCCCACACCATCGCCGAGATCGCCCGCGCGCTGGGCCTGCAGGCTGCGGGCGCGACGGGCCTGCGCATCACCCATGTGGCCGAGCCTGCAACTGCGGGCCCCGAGGCGCTCGCCATGGCGATGGACCCCAAATATGCCGAGGGGCTGCGCGGGGGGGCGGCGCGCGCCGCGATCCTGTGGGAGGGCGCGGACTGGCAGGCGCTGGGGCTGGAGGCCGCGATCTTCGCCCCGCGCCCGCGCTGGGCGATGGCCGGGATCACCCATCTGCTGGATCCGGGCTACGATTTCGGCACGGGCATCCACCCGATGGCCGCGATTGCGCCCGACGCCCAGATCGGCGCGGGCGCGCGGATCGGTCCTTTCACGCAAGTGGGCGCGCGCGCCCGGATCGGCGCCAATGCGCGCATCGCCGGCAATGTCACTGTGGGCGAGGATGCGGTGATCGGTGCGGATGTGATCTTGCATGCGGGCGCGCGGATCGGGGCGCGGGTACGGATCGGCGCGCGCTTCATCGGCCAGCCCAATTGCGTCGTGGGCGGCTGCGGGTTCAGTTTCGTCACCCCCGAGCCGTCGGGCGCCGAGGAGATCCGCGCGACCCTTTCGGGCGACCGCGAGATCCGGGCGCAGAAATGGCAGCGCATCCAGTCCCTGGGCGCGGTCCGGATCGGGGACGATGTCGAGCTGGGCGCGAACAGCTCGATCGACCGCGGCACGATCCGCGATACTGTGATCGGATCGGGCACCAAGATCGATTCGGTCTGCCAGATCGGGCATAATGTGCAGATGGGCGAGGATTGCATGATGTGCGGCATGGCCGGCGTCGCGGGCTCTGCCCGGATCGGCAACCGGGTGCTGCTGGCGGGCAAATCGGCGATCAATGACAATATCTTCGTGGGCGATGACGTGATCGTGGGGGGTGCCGCGCGGGTGTTTACCAATGTGCCGGCGGGGCGGGCGATCCTCGGCGATCCGGCCACGAAGCTGGAAACCCAGCTTGAGATCCGCAAGGCCCTGCGCCGCCTGCCGCGTCTTGCCGCGCAGGTGGCGAAGCTGCAGGCGGCCGTGTTCGGCGCGAAGGGAACGTCATGATCCTTGCCCGCGGCCATGTGCGGCTTATCTGCCGCCCGAGGCAGGTGGCACGGCAGGAGAACGGCAGGCAATGGATGGCGCGGTCATGAACGAGCAGGTCTTCGCCCCCGATCCCGCCCATCAGCGCGCGTTTCGTGACGCGCTGGGGCGGTTTGCGACGGGCGTGACCGTGATCACGACGCTCAGCGCGAAGGGCCGGCTGGGGATCACGGCGAACAGTTTCGCAGCCCTCTCGCTAGAGCCGGCGCTGGTGATGTGGGCACCCGCGCGGTTCTCGCGCCGTTTCGACGCCTTTGCCGAGGCCGGGCATTTCGCGATCCATGTGCTGTCGGCCGAGCAATTGTGGCTGGCCGAGCATTTCGCGGGCGATGGGCTCGATTTCGATATCGAGGGCGTCGAGGCCGGGATCGGGGAGGCGCCGCTCTTGCCGGGCTGCCTCGCGCGGTTCGAGTGCCGCCGCCACGCGGTGCATCCGGGCGGCGATCACGCGATCGTCGTGGGCGAAGTGCTGCGCGTGCTCTCGCGGCCAGGGCGGGGCCTCGGCTTTTTCAGTGGGCAGTACGACGCAATCGGCTGAACGGGCGGTTGCCCCCGGCCGCGGCAGGCGCCAGAATGTGCCTGAACCGGGGTGAGGCGCAGATGATCCAATCAAGTGCAAGGCGCGTGCTGCTGCTGGGGGCAACCGGCACGATAGGGCGGGCCGTCCTGCAGGAATTGCGCGCGCAGGGCCATCAGGTGGGCGTACTCCTGCGCCCGGGCACGCGGGTCGAGGGCGCGCGCGCGGTCGATCTGCGCGACCGCGCAGCGGTTCTGCAGGCGATGCGCGATCTGGGGCCCTTCGATACCGTGATCTCCTGCATCGCCGCGCGCTCCGGGGGCGCGAAGGATGCCTGGGCGGTCGATTACCATGCCAATCTCGCAGTGCTCGACGCGGCGCAAGAGGCGCGCGTGGGGCAGTTCATCCTGCTCTCGGCGATCTGTGTTCAGAAACCGCGGCTGGAATTCCAGCACGCCAAGCTCGCCTTCGAGACTGCGCTGGCGGCGTCGGGCATGTCCTATGTGATCGTGCGGCCGACGGCTTTTTTCAAATCCCTGTCCGGGCAGGTCGCGCGCGTGCAGGCGGGCAAGCCCTTCGTGGTTTTCGGCGATGGCACGCGCACCCGCTGCAAGCCGATTTCGGACGCGGATCTGGCGCGCTTCATCCTGCGCTGTCTGGATTATCCGGCCGACGCGGCGCCCCGGATCCTGCCCATCGGCGGGCCGGGCCCCGCGCTCGCGCCGCGGGATCAGGCCGAGATCCTCGCCGATCTTCTGGGCCGCGCGGTCAGGCTGCGCCGGGTGCCGCTGGGGCTGATCGGCGGGATCGCGGCCGGGCTTGGGATCCTCGGCCAAGTGAACCGTCGCGCCTCGGATGCCGCAGAGTTTGCGCGGATCGGTCAGTATTACGCGACCGAGTCGATGCTGCTCTGGGATGAGGCGCGCCAGGCTTATGACGCCGAGGCTACACCGTCCTTCGGCACCGAGACCCTGCGCGCGCATTACGCAGCACTTCTGCGCGGGGAGCGTTGCGCCGATCTCGGTGCGCATGCCGTTTTCTGACCCGGTCAGAGGCGCCCCACCTCGCAGCACCACCCTGCCCCATGCCGCGCCCGGCCAGCGAGACGCCCGCCCGGCGGCGGGCATCACCGGGCAGCGCCCGCGAGGTGTGCCGGCAGACACGGGCCCGAGAGGGCGCTCCCCCCGCCCGCGCTAAAGGCTCAGAACGCTGGCACAGTCTGGCGGCGACGCTGCAGCAAGATCACACCCAGCAGCAACAGCAGCGCCGGGATGTAGAACAGCTGCTCGGGCATCCTGTCGGCCGGGCGCAGCACTGCGACCAGTTCGACAGGTTCCGCACCGTAGAAGTCGAAATCGCCAAGATCACTCGCGAAGGGCGAGCCGAACATCGGCTCATCGAGCACCATCCGGTCCTCCTCGGGCATAAGGAAGAGCCCGGTATCCGAGACGCGCTGCGCCGACGGTGTGTCATCGACATTGAGCACCAGCGTCAGCGAGGATGGGCGGCCGGTCGTGAAATCGGCCCCCGCGACCTCGATGCGCAACTCGTCTCCGGGCTCGGCCTCTTCGAGGATACGCTCGAATTCCAGTCCCGAGATCCGCTCGAATTCCGGCTGGATACGGTCGAGCCAGAAATTCGGGACAAACAGCGTGAAGGCCACCAGAAGCAGCGCGGCCGACTCGTAGATCTTCGAGCGGGCGAGGAAATAGCCCTGCGTCGCGGCCGCGAACAGCAACATCGCAAAGGTCGCCACCACGAAGATGAACCCCGCTTGCGCAAGCCCCGCGGCCGTGCCCAGATCCACCCCGAAGAGGATCAGCGTCGGATTGTAGATGAACAGGAACGGCAGCGCGAGCGTGCGCAGGCTGTAGAAGAACGCCTGGAAGCCCGTTCGGATCGGATCCCCCCCCGACACGGCCGAGGCCGCGAAGCTTGCAAGCCCCACAGGCGGCGTCACATCGGCCATGAGCCCGAAATAGAAGACGAACAGGTGCGCCGCGATCAGCGGCACGATCAGCCCCTCCTGCGCGCCAAGGCTGACCACGACCCCCGCCATCAGCGACGAGACCACGATGTAATTGGCGGTCGTCGGAAGCCCGAGCCCCAGCACAAGCGAGAAGAGCCCCACCAGAAGCAGCATCAGGAACAGATTGCCGAGGGCCAGCATCTCGACCAGCCCGGCAAGTTCGGTGCCG
>SLKB01000018.1 GCA_007134805.1 Paracoccaceae bacterium | reverse complement strand
TCGAGATTCCACAGCGCGACGCAGCGTTGCCCTTGACGACCAGCAATCCCCCGCGCCCGGTGGCGCCGGCATACTGGCTTGCATCGCCCTCGATGATCACTGTGCCGGACATCATGTTCTCTGCCACCCCCGGCCCGGCCGAGCCGGTGACATGGACCCGTGCCTGTTTGTTCATTCCCGCACAGTAATAGCCTGTCGAGCCGCGCACCGTCACGTCGATGGGCGCATCGAGCCCGACGGCAATCGCATGTGCCCCGCGGGGGTTCAGGATTTCCCAGGCGGTGCCATTCGTCGTGTCCCTCTGGGCCTGCAGCGTTGCGTTCATGTCGCGGAGCGGGGTCGTACTCAGATCGATTGTCTGCATCGTTCAGTGGCTCCAGAAATAGACAGTTGCGGGCTCTGGCTCCCAGATGCGGGCGGTCTCGATGCCTGGCAGGCCGACAAGCGCCCGGTATTCCGAGCCAAATGCGACATACTGATCGGTCTCGGCCATGACCGCAGGCTTGCAGGCGATCGGGTCGCGCACCACGCCGAAGCCGTCCTTCGTCCCGACCACGAAGGTAAAAAACCCGTCGAGGTCTTGCAACGCTCCTTCGAGGGCCTCGCCCAGCGTGGCACCCTGGCCCATCTTCCAGGTCAGATAGGCCGCCCCCACTTCAGTGTCGTTCTCGCTCTCGATCCGCATGCCTTCGCGCCGCAGGCGTCGGCGCAGATTGTTATGGTTGGACAACGAGCCATTATGCACAAGGCATTGATCTGCCCCGGTCGAAAACGGGTGCGCCCCTTGCGTGGTCACGGCCGATTCGGTCGCCATGCGCGTGTGGCCGATGCCATGCGTGCCCGGCATCGCGCCGAGGGCGAAGCGTGTTGCCACATCGCGTGGCAAGCCCACCTCCTTGTAGATCTCGATCCGGGCGCCATCGCTCATCACCCGGAGGTTGGGACGCAGGTTGGCAAGTGCTGTGCGGGCCGCCTGCACAAGATCCGCGTCAAGCTCGATCACGGCATGCGTGTCTTGTCTGCGCAGGGTGATCTGTGCGCCCAGTGTCCGCGAAAGATCTGTCTCGAGGGTCGCGAAATCCGCGCCGGGCTGGTCCGATTGCACGGTCAGCTTCGCCCGCCCCGGCGAACCCTCGCCATAGATCGCGATTCCGGCGCTGTCCGGGCCGCGATCTGTCATCGTGACCAGCATCTCGGTAAGGAGCGCGCCGAGCCGCGGTTCGAGCGATGCGTCCTTGAGAAAGAGACCGACGATTCCGCACATCTGTGCTGCTCCATGCCATTGATCCGCTGGACGCTAGCAGGGTCATCGCGGCGTTTCAACTGAAATGAATAATTTATTCCTCTAGTTATCTACGTGCTTGCCCAAATTTTTAGCTGTTCTGCGGATAGGCGATGATCGACAGGTAGCGGGCCGGCAGCTTCTCGAGGCCCTCGGGGCCATGCGGCGCGTCGGCGTCGAAGAACAGCGTATCGCCCGGGCGCAGATGATAGAGCCTGTCGCTGTGCCGATAGAGCAACTCGCCCTCGAGCATGAAGATTGTCTCGATCCCGCCATGCTGGAAGGTCGGAAACACATCGGCCTCGGTGCTCAGGGTGATCAGATATGGCTCGACCATCACGCCGCTCGCATTCGCGCCGATATGGCCGAGAAGATTGTACTGATGCCCGGCGCGAGTGCCCGCACGGTCGATAGTGACCCCCTCGCCGGCCTTTGTGTGCATGGCCTCGCGATGTTCCTCGAAGCGGCGGAAGAAGGCGGTCAACGGTACGCTGAGCGCGTGGGCCAGGGTCTGCATGGTCGTCAGGGAGGGCGACGTGTTGCCATTCTCGATCTTCGAGAGCATCCCGATCGAAAGCCCGGTCTGCGCCGCGAGCTCTGCCACAGTCATCGCCTTGCGTTTGCGAAAGGCACGCAACTCGCGCCCGATGGCCACCTCGAGCACGTTTTCGCGATCCTCACGCAGATGGTGGGGATCCTGCGCCAATCCGGTCTTGGCCGGCGCTGCATTGGCTTGCTTGATGGCCCGAGACATGGTGTTTCCTGTAGCTACGCTCGAGCAGTTTCGAGGCATTGAGGCACGCGATGTTTAACGACAGTATAAATCCTGGCTCCCCTGATGAAAATATGCATCTCGGCTTCCTTATCTTTCCCGGCTTTCCGATGGCCTGTCTGACATCGATGATCGAACCCCTGCGCGCGGCCAATGAAATCTCCGGCAGGCCCGTCTTTCGCTGGACCCTGATGTCCGAGGCCGGCGCGGCCGTCGAGAGCAGCGCGATGGTGGCGTTCCACCCCTCGGCTGCGCTCGAAGCGGCGAACGCGGTCGACATTCTGATCGTGCTCAGCCCACCCTATGCGCGATTTGCCAATCCCATTCGGGGCAACGGGGCATTGCGCGCGGCGGCACGCCATGGCGCCACGCTCGGCGGAGTGAGCGGCGGGGTCTTCCCCCTGGCGCGTGCGGGGCTTCTGGACGGGCATGTGGTCTCGGTCCATTGGTGCTATGCTGCGGCCTTTGCGGATGAGTTTCCGCAGCTTGCCACCACGGATGCCGTGATCATGACCGATCGACGCCGCATCACGGTCTCGGGGGCGGCGGCGGGTTTCGATCTGTCCCTCATGCTGATCGAGGACCGCCTTGGCGCAGAGGTGATGACTGAGGTTGCCTGCTGGTTTCAACATCCGATGCTGCGCGGCGAGGGGGTGCGCCAGCAGATTCCCACGCCGCGCGTGGCGGCAACCGAGGACCAATTGCCCGCGCCGCTGGCCAGGGCGATCCGCTTGATGTCTGAAAACCTGGAAGATCCGATCGGGATCGCCGATATCTGCGAGCAGATCGCCATTTCGCCGCGCCATCTTGAGCGGCTATTCAAGCGCGTCACGGGTCAGAGCCCGCTGGAGCATTACCGCGCCTTGCGTCTCGCGGCCGCACGGCAGCTGGTGATGTATTCCAACCGCTCCATGCGCGAGATCGCGCAGGCAGTTGGCTATGCCTCTGCCGGTCCGTTTCGCCTGCGCTACCGCGAGGTTCACGGGCTCTCGCCCGAGGATGACCGGCGCAAGATCAACCTGTTCCGCGTGCGCGCAAACGCGCCGCTGCCGTCAGGCGACCGGGTCAAGACGTGATGTAACCGCGATGTCCGGGGCGCGGTGTGTCTTGTGCCGAGCGTCAGACGCTGCCCGCGCGGCCGAGCGTACAGCCGTGAGTTTATGGCCGGCTGATCAGTCGCGGCTCGCGCTCGGTAGCGTGTCCTGCTCCTCGTCTCGGCTGGCTTCGGCCTGTTCGGCGGCCCACGCCCCGGCTGCTTCCACTGCAACAGCAGAGCTTGTGGGCAACACGCCCAGGTAGCTCTCGGTCTCGCTCGCCGGGGCCGCGGCACGCTGGGTCATCCGGTAGAGCGAGTAGAGCGCGATGCATGAGAAGGTTGCGCCCAGCACCAGCCAGAAACCAACTGGCCCCATGGTCTCCATTGCCCAACCCGTGGCAAGCGGGCCGCTGATCGCGCCCAGCCCGAAGGTGAAGACCAACCCGCCAGAGGCCGATGGCATGTCCTCTGCGGCGAGGAAGTCGTTGGTATAGGCCAGAAACAGCGCATAGAGCGGGGTCGTCATCCCCCCGGCGAGAAAGGCGGCCGCCAGAAGTGCCGACAACCCGGCGCCGGCAAACCACCCGGCTGCACAGGCCAGCGCACCAAGAAGCGAGGCGCCGAAAATCAGCCGGCGGCGGTCGATCTGGTCCGAAAGCCAGCCGATCGGATACTGCAGCACCAGCGCCCCTGCAAACAATGCGGCGATGAAAAGCGCGATCTCCGACGTCGACATCCCGATCTGCGAGCCGTAAACTGCGCCCATCCCGGTTTGCGTCGCATAGATGCACCCGAGCAGGAAGATGCCCACAGTTCCCAGCGGCGAGCTGGTGAAGAGCTTGCGCAGAGACATCGGGCGGGCCACATCGACCGCCGGCACCGGGGTGACCGACAGAAGGATCGGCGCAAAGGAGATCGACACGAGGATCGAGGCCCCGATGAACAGCGCTGCCGTTCCTGTGTCACCCAGGGTCAACAGTCCCTGCGCGCCAATGATGCCCAGGGTCTGCGCCATCATGTAGGCAGAGAGAACCTTGCCGCGCGTCTGGTTCGTCGCAGCATTGTTGAGCCAGCTTTCCGCAGCGACATAGATCCCCGACATGCAAAAACCGATCAGGATCCGCAACAACGTCCAGACCCACGGTTCCGGGAGCAGTGTGAAGGCAATGAGCCCCGCGGACATGAAACTGCCCAGCGCCGCGAAGACGCGCACATGGCCCACGCGGCGGATCATGACAGGCGACTGGCGTGCGCCGATGAGAAAGCCCACGAAATAACCCGAAGTGATGATCGCCAGTTCGGTCGCCGAAAACCCTTCGATCGCGCCCCGCAGGCCGATCAGCGTGAAATGCATGCCATTGCCCAGCATGATCAACACGATCCCGAGCAACAGCGCCCAGACACCTGACAAGACCTGAAACATGGGCTGCCCTTTTTGCTGCGGTTGCAACATCGCCTTCGCACCTGCGGCATCGCATGGCCGGTCGGCCCTCGCCTGCCATGCAGCGCCGCATGGGGACCTGTTTGCGACAGCGCATCTTCGGCGTTTCGGTGCACAGGCAAAGGCGGGGGCATCTGCCAGTGACCCACTGAATCGGGACAATGGCGCTCCTTGCATTTTTCGTGCTCCTGGTCCTGCTGCCGTCGCTGGCGGGTTTGCGCAAACGATCGCAGTGAACGACGGCCTCTTTCGCGCCGGTGCCCTTGTTTTTGGTGGCGGTCATGTCGACTTGCCCTTGCTGCTGGCCGAAACTGTCGCAACGCGGTGGTCGGGGCCAAGCTTGCGCTTCTTGCGCTCTTCCCGCCGGGGTCTT
>SLKB01000136.1 GCA_007134805.1 Paracoccaceae bacterium | reverse complement strand
GCCACCTGCCATGACAGCGCATGGTACTCGGCCTTCGATCTGGCCGATGCGGGAGTAAAGATCCCCGCGATCGTCGACATGCGCGCAACCCCGCGCGACGATCTGCTGGCAGAGGCCGCACGGCGTCGCATCAAGGTGCGCGCAGGCCACACGATCAGCGGCACATCGGGGCGGCTGCGGGTTGCCTCGGTCAGTGTGAACCCGATCCGCGCGGGTGGGCTTGGCCCTACCTACCGGATCGACTGTGACTGCCTGCTGGTCTGCGGGGGCTGGACACCGGCACTGGCGCTTTTTTCGCACACCAAGGGCAGCCTCGCATGGGACAGTGAGAAGGCCAGTTTCCTGCCGGACCGTAGCGTCGAGGCCTGCCAGATCGCGGGCGCAGGGCGCGGGCTCTGGGGTTATGACGCAGCGCTCGGTGACGGTGCGCGTGCCGGGGCGGCTGCGCTCAAGGCGCTGGGCCATGACGGGGCGCCGACAGAATTCGAGGTCAGCAATGATCGCCTCGGCTCGGGTGTCGCACAGATCGAACTGCCAAGCGACAAGACCACGCAACGCGCCTTCATCGACTTCCAGAATGATGTGACTGCGAAGGACATCCGCCTCGCCGTGCGCGAAGGCATGCGTTCGATCGAGCATGTCAAGCGCTACACCACCAACGGCATGGCGACCGATCAAGGCAAGATGTCGAACATCAACGGGTTGATGATCGCCGCCGATGCGCTGGGCAAGACGCCGCCTGAAGTAGGGCTCACGACCTTCCGGCCGCCCTACACGCCCACCACCTTCGGCGCGCTTGCAGGCTACCGGCGTGGGTCCACGTTCGATGTCACCCGCAAGTCACCCATCGACCTCTGGGCCGAGGCACAGGGTGCCGTATTCGAACCTGTCGGCCAGTGGCAGCGCGCGCGCTACTTTCCGCGCAAGGACGAAACGATGGATGCGGCCGTGCTGCGCGAATGTGCAGCGACCCGCGCGAGTGTCGGCATTTTCGACGCCTCGACGCTTGGCAAGATCGAGGTTGCGGGCCCTGACGCGGTCGAGTTCATGAACCGGATCTATACCAACCCCTGGACCAAGCTGGCACCGGGCCGCGCGCGCTACGGGCTCATGCTGGGCGAGGATGGCTATATCCGCGACGACGGCGTGATCGGGCGGCTGGCCCCCGATCTCTTCCATGTGACGACCACAACGGGGGGCGCGGCCCGGGTCCTCACGATGATGGAGGATTACGTGCAGACCGAGTGGCCCGATCTTGACGTCTGGCTCACCTCGACCACGGAACACTGGGCGGTCGTCGCACTCAACGGCCCCCGCGCCCGCGACGTGCTTGCGCCGCTAGTCGAGGGGATCGACATCTCGGCCGAGGCATTCCCGCACATGTCCGTGGCAGAGGCGTGCGTCGCGGGCTTTCCCTCACGGTTGTTCCGGATCAGCTTCACGGGCGAGCTGGGCTTCGAGATCAACGTGCCCGCCCGCCATGGTCTCGCCTTGTGGGAGGCGCTGATCGAGGCGGGTGCGGCGCATGACATCTGCCCCTATGGCACCGAGACCATGCATGCCCTGCGCGCGGAGAAAGGCTTCATCATCGTGGGGCAGGACACCGACGGCACAGTCACCCCCGATGATGCCGGGCTGAGCTGGGCCATCGGCAAGAAGAAGCCCGATTTCGTCGGCAAACGCTCGCTCGCCCGCCCCGATCTTGTGGCAGAGGGACGTAAGCAGCTTGTCGGGCTGGTGACAGTGGATGGCAGTCGGCTCGAAGAGGGCGCGCAGATCGTGCTCGATCCCAAGCAGCCGAAACCGATGAAGATGGTGGGGCATGTGACCTCGTCATATGCCTCGGCTGCGCTCGGCCATCCGATCGCGCTCGCGCTGGTTGAGGGGGGGCGTGACAGGATCGGCACCACTGTCCATATCCCGATGCCCGATCGCACCATCGCCGCACGCATCACGGGGCCGTGTTTCTACGACCCGGATGGCAGCCGGATGCAAGCCTGAGGATAAAGTACATGACGCGCCAGACCACAAGCTTCACCCCCGACGCCGCAACCGAGGCATTTCATCTGACCGAATTGCCTGCGTGCACGCGCTTGTCATTGCGTGTCCGGCCAGAGAATGCGCCAGCCCTCGCGCAGGCCTGCAGCGTAAACCTGCCAGAGCGGATCGGCGCACGTTCAGGCCGCGAGGGGATCGAAACGCTCTGCCTTGGCCCGGATGAATGGGTGCTCATCGCCCCGCCTGGGGCGCGCGGCGCACTTTGCGCGCGCTTTACGAAGGCCTATGCCGAGATCCCCCATGCCTGCTGCGATATCTCGGACCGAGAGATCACGCTGGCGCTGTCGGGCCCCGGCGTGCTGGATATGCTTGCGACAGGGATTGCCCGCGATCTGGATGCCGTGGCTGAGGGAAGCGGGTGGCGCACGCTGTTCGATTCCGTCTCGGTCGTTCTATGGCGCGACGGGCCGGAGGAGTTCCGCATCGATGTCTGGCGCAGCTTGGCGCCCCATCTGCGCGCGCTCCTCGCCCTTGCAGAAGCCGAGCGCGCAGCAGGGCTCTAGGCGCGCAACCGTCATGCCGCGGTCGATGACGCGCGGCGCCTGATGAAGCCCATCCGCGCGGGGCCGACCGCTACTTACTCGGCAGCGCTCATGAACCAGCGCTGCGAGCGCGGGCCGGTCACGATTCCCTTGTCGAAAAGCGTTCCGATCTCCCCCCCCGACAGCCCCGCGACATCCGCCAGAACTTCTTCGGTATGCGCCCCGAGGTCCGGCGCGGGCAGAGGCGCCTCGCGCGATAGCGCCGAGAACGCGAGCGGTGAGCCAGGCACAGGATAGGTGCCAAGCCCGGGCTGGTCGAGCAACTCGAACATCGGGTTCTGGGTCGAGAGGTCGGGATCCTCGCGCACAGCCTGCGCGAAGCTGCGATACTGCGACCAGGTGACGCCGTTGTGGTCGAATTGCGTTGCAAATTCGGCGACCTTGTGTTGCGCGAAGAAGGGCGCGAGCACTTCGGTAATCGCGGCCCGATGGCGGAACCGCGCCCCCTCATCGTCGAGGCTCTCGCCAAGACGCGCCTCGAGCGCTGCGATCGCCTCGAGAGTGCCGGTCGCCTTCACAAGCCCCCGCCACTGCCGATCCGTCAACCCGATCACCATCACCCGCGCGCCATCGGCGCAGAGGAAATCCTGCCCATACCCGCCATAGAGCGCATTGCCGCATTTGGGCCGGTCGGTGTCATTGACGCAGACCTCGCCGATGATGCCCAGATGTCCGAGCATTGCCGCCGCCGCATCCTTGAGCGAGAAGAGAACTTCCTGCCCCTGCCCGGTGCGCAGCCGGTGGCGTTCGGCGGCAAGCATCGCGGTCACGGCCATGTTGCCCGCGATACAATCCCAGGCCGGCAGCACATGGGCGACAGGCTCGGTCGAGCCTTCGGGCCCTGTGGCATCGGGAAACCCGAGCGCGGGGTTGACCGAATAATCCACGGCGGGGCGGCCGTGACGATCCCCCTGCAGCGCGACCATCACCAGATCCTCGCGATGGCGCGAGAGAGTTTCATGATCCATCCAGCCGCGCACACGCAGATTGGTCAGGAACAACCCCGCATCCTCGCCCGGGGCAGTTATGATGCGCGTGATCAGCTCGCGGCCCTGCGGGCTCTTCATGTCGACCGCGACCGATTTCTTGCCCTTGTTCAACCCCGCCCAGAACAGGCTGCGCCCGTCGCGGGTCACAGGCCAGCGCCGGGCGTCGAGCCCGCCCTCGATCCGGTCGAAGCGGATCACTTCGGCGCCCAGCTGCGCCAGTGTCATGCCCGCGAGCGGGATCGCGACAAAGGCCGAGCCCTCCACGACACGCATGCCCTTGAGAATTCCCATCGCCTCACTCCTTCCATTCGAACCGGGCTTGCAGCCCTTGGTGGCCGGTCTCGGCCACAGTGCAGAGTTTCAGTGCCGCAGGTCCGTCGTCGTGCGCCTGTAGCGAGAGCTGGCCGTCAAACATCGGATGCACCCCGCGAAAGCTGAAGCGCGCAGGACGGTGGCCGGTGTGGCGGATCGCGGCTTCCATCAGGAGGGTCGCCTGCATCGGGCCATGCACGACGAGCCCCGGATAGCGCTCGGCCCCGGTGGCATAATCGCGATCATAATGGATGCGATGCGCGTTGTAGGTTGCTGCCGAATAGCGAAACAGGCGCACCGGGCCGACCTCGAGCGTTTCACTGAAGACGGGGTCCGGCGGTGCGGGAATCGCGCGTGGCGGACGGAAGCTGTCGGGGATCGGCAGATAGACGATGTCCTGCTCTTCGCGGATCGCGCCGCCGCCTTCGCCGCGCAGATCGTGACCCACTCGGACGAACGCCATCTCGCCCGTGCTGCCGGTCTTGAAATCGACGCTCAGGATTTCCGAGCGTCGCGAGAGCTTCTCGCCGATCGCGAAGCCGCCCCGGAAGGTGAGTTTGCCGCCCGCCCACATGCGCCGGTTGAACGGTAGGGGGGGCAAGAAGCCGCCAAGCCTTGGGTGCCCATCCGTCGCGATGTCGCCGATCGGCACAAATTCCGGGAAGGCGGCCCAGTGCCACAGGAACGGCATCTCGGCGCCCGTGTGGATAGCGGGCTGAGGGGATGCCGGATGGCCGAGCGCGCC
The DNA here is from genome assembly GCA_007134805.1 of Paracoccaceae bacterium. Classification (GTDB taxonomy): domain Bacteria; phylum Pseudomonadota; class Alphaproteobacteria; order Rhodobacterales; family Rhodobacteraceae; genus Roseinatronobacter. Next base: position 262 of record SLKB01000136.1, on the reverse strand, counting down.
CATCAGCATGCCCGCGAATTCAGGCGACAACGCGCCTTCGCGCGTATCGACCCGCCCAATCCAGGCGCGGGCGTCCTCGGGGCTTACGGCCTGACCGGAGAACTCGCCTTCCGTCCGGCTCATGCAGCCTGCCTCGCGCCCAGGACCCCGGCAATTGTCTCACCCATCGCCGAGGGCGTCGGCGCGACCGTGATCCCCGCGGCCGAGAGGATCTCGACCTTCTCTTGCGCGCTTTCGCCAAAAGCCGAGATAATCGCGCCTG
>SLKB01000079.1 GCA_007134805.1 Paracoccaceae bacterium | reverse complement strand
AGATTTCGCTGGTCTGGTTCAAGCGTGATCTGCGGGTGCAGGATCACGCAGCCCTGCACGCGGCGCGCGCGCATGGCGCGGTGCTGCCGGTCTATGTGATCGAGCCTGAACTCTGGGCGCAGCCCGATCAGGCCGCCCGGCACTGGGCCTTCACGCGCGAGGCGCTCGAGAGCCTGCGCGAGGCGCTGGCCGCGCTCGGCCAGCCGCTCGTGATCTGCCGCGGCGATGCGGTGCAGGTGCTGGCGGATCTTTGCGCCCGCCACCGGGTCACGCGGATCTTCAGCCATGAGGAAACCGGCAATGGCTGGAGCTATGCGCGCGATCGGCGCGTGGCGGCCTGGGCGCGCGGCGCAGGGATCGCCTGGCACCAGATGCAGAACTCGGCCGTGGTGCGCCGCCTGCCCAGCCGCGATGGCTGGCAGGGCGCGCGCAACCGCGTGATGCGCGCCCCGCTTCTGCCCGTGCCCGAGGCACTGCCGCCGCTGCCGGAGGCGCCACAGGGCCTTGCCCGGCTCCCCGACGCGCGCGAGTTGCGGCTTGCGCCCGATCCCTGTCCGCATCGCCAGAAGGGCGGGCGCGCGCGGGCCGAGGCGACGCTCGCGTCCTTCCTCGCGACGCGGGGCCGCACCTACCGCACTGCGATGGCCTCGCCGCTGAGCGCCGAGGCCGCGTGCTCGCGCCTCTCGCCGCATCTCGCGCTCGGCACCTTGTCAGTGCGCGAGGTCGAGCATGCCCGCCTGCGCGCCCGCGCCGAGCATGCCGCGCAGGCGGGCGCGCCCGCCTGGTGCTCCGCGCTCAACAGCTTTTCCAAGCGGCTCGCCTGGCGCGATCATTTCATCCAGAAGCTCGAAGATGAGCCCGAACTGGAATTCCGCTGCCTGCACCCAGCGCATGAAGGGCTTCGCGACAGCGATGCCGCGCGCCTGCACGCCTGGGCCGCGGGGCAGACGGGCGTGCCCTTCATTGACGCCTGCATGCGCTATCTGCGCGCGACGGGCTGGATCAATTTTCGCATGCGCGCGATGCTGATGAGCTTTGCAAGCTATCATCTCTGGCTCGACTGGCGCGACAGCGGGCGGCATCTGGCGCGGCTCTTCACCGATTACGAGCCCGGCATCCACTGGAGCCAGTGCCAGATGCAGTCGGGCACCACCGGCATCAACACGCTGCGCATCTACAACCCGGTCAAACAGGGCCATGACCAGGACCCGCAGGGCCGGTTCATCCGCGCCTGGGTGCCGGAACTCGCCGATCTGCCCACACAAGAGTTGCATGCCCCATGGGGCCGCGCGCAGCCAAGCTCGCCTCTCGGTTGCGCCTATCCCGACCCGATCGTGGATCTCGCCGCCGCCGGCAAGGCTGCGCGCGACCGGCTCTGGGCCTTGCGCAAATCCGACGGGTTCCGCGCGCAGGCGCTGGCCGTGGCCGAGAAACATGCCTCGCGTGCGCGCAGCAGTGATCGCAGCGCGGCCCGCGCGATCGTGGCCGCGCGCAAGAGTGCGGCCGCGCGCCCCGCGCGCAAGACCAGCCCCGATCAGCTTTCGCTCGATCTGTGAGCGTGGCTGCATGCCCAGGGCGCGCCGCAAATCCGACCTTCCCCAGAAAATCTGCGTCAGCTGCGGGCGCCCCTTCACCTGGCGCAGGAAATGGGCCCGCGTCTGGGAGGAGGTACGCTATTGCTCGGAGCGCTGCCGCCGCGCACGCCCCGGCCGCGGTGACGACTTGGCCTGATGGGGTTTTCTGCCGCCGCTCGGCGTGCAACTGTGGCGCACGCGCAAGGGGGAGGGACGCAAATGCCCGTGCAAGTCTGTGTGTTCGACGCCTATGGCACGCTTTTCGATGTGGACGGCGCCGCGCGCATCGCGGGCGAGGCCGATCCTTCCGGCAGGCTTGGCGAGGTCTGGCCGCGCCTTGCGGCCGACTGGCGGCGCAAGCAGCTGGACTATACCTGGCTGCGCGCTGCCGCAGGCCAGCACGCCGATTTCTGGCAGGTCACGCAAGACGCGCTCGACTGGGCGCTCGAGGCGGCCGGGCTGCAGGATGATGAGCTGCGCGCGCAACTGCTCGCGCTCTACGAGGAGCTGCCCACCTATCCCGAAGTGCGCACCGAGTTGCAGGCGCTCGAGTCGGCGGGGCTGGCCTGCGCGATCCTGTCGAACGGAACCCCGCACATGCTGCAGCGCGCGGTTGCGGCGGCAGGGATTGCGGAGTATTTCGACGCCGTCCTGTCGGTCGAGGCCGTGGGCGTGTTCAAGCCCGCACGCGCTGTTTACGATCTGGTAGGCGCGCGATTCGACCTTCCCCACGGGGAAGTTTTGTTCATCTCGGCCAATGGCTGGGATATCTGCGCGGGCGCGGCTTACGGGTTTCGCACGCTCTGGGTGAACCGCCAGGGCGCCCCGCAGGACCGGGTGTTCCAGCCGCCAGAGGCAACCCGGCCGGACCTGACCGGCCTTGCCGCCCATGCAAGGAGACTTTGAGATGCCGTTTTTCACTGCGCCCGACGGCGCCCGGCTGCACTACACCGACGAGGGGCATGGCCGCGCGCTGCTGTGCCTGTCCGGCCTCACGCGCAATGGCACGGATTTCGATTATCTTGCCCCGCATCTGCCGCCCCTGCGCCTGATCCGGCTCGATTATCGCGGTCGCGGAAAATCCGACTGGACCGGCGCCGAGACCTACACAGTCCCGCAGGAAGGGGCCGATGCGCTGGCGCTTCTGGATCATCTCGGCCTCGATCAGGTGGCGCTTCTGGGCACTTCGCGCGGGGGGCTCATCGGCATGTATCTGGCCGCGACGGCGCCCGAACGGCTGCGCGGGCTGTGCCTCAATGATGTGGGGCCAGTGATCGAGGCGAGCGGCCTTGCGCGGATCAGCGGCTATGTCGGCCAGACCCCGAACGCGCGCAGCCATGCGCAGGCCGCCCTCGCGATCGAGCGCGCCTCGCCCGAGTTTCACGACATGCCCGATGGCCGCTGGCTGCAAGAGGCAAAACGTCACTTCATCGCCACGGATCAGGGGTTGCAGCTGAACTACGACCCCGCACTCCGGGTCGCCTTCATGGCGGCGATGGAGGGCGGGGGCGGCGATCTCTGGGCGTTGTTCGACGCGCTCCCTGAAATCCCGCTGGCCGTGATCCGGGGGGCGAATTCCGATCTGCTGAGCGCGGAAACCGTGGCCGAGATGCAGGCCCGGCGCCCCGACCTGATCCAGGCCGAAGTGCCCGGCCGCGGGCATATCCCTTTCCTTGACGAGCGTGAGGCGCTGCGCGCGATCCATGAATGGCTCGGCGCATGTCTGTGACAGCCGCATTGCCGGTCGATCTTGCGCGAATCGAGGCTGCTGCCGTCAGGCTTGCAGGGCGTGCGCGGCGCACACCGCTTCTTAACGCGCCGGGCCTCGACCGCATTGCCGGGCGGCAAGTGCTCGTCAAGGCGGAATGCCTGCAGCATACGGGCAGCTTCAAGTATCGCGGCGCGTGGGCGGCGCTGAGCGCGCTTCCCGCCGACATCCGCGGCGTGATCGCCTGTTCTTCCGGAAACCACGCGCAGGCCGTGGCCAGGGCCGCCCGGCAATCGGGGCGCCACGCGCTGATCGTGATGCCGCAGGACGCCCCGCGTATCAAGATCGCCCATACCCGCGCCCATGGCGCCGAGATCGTGTTCCATGACCGCGCGACGCAGGATCGCGACGCGCTGGCCGCTTCCCTTGCGCAAGAGCGCGGCTGGGCGCTGATCCCGCCCTTTGACCATGCCGATGTGATCGCAGGGCAAGGCAGTGTGGGGCTTGAAATCGCAGCGCAGGCGCAGGCACTCGGGGTGGATGAGGCGCAAGTGCTGGTCTGCTGCGGCGGCGGGGGGCTTGCCTCGGGCATCGCGCTGGCGCTGGCAGCACATGCACCGGGGATGCGCGTCCACACGGTCGAGCCCGAGGGCTTCGACGATGTCGCCCAATCGCTCGCGCAGGGCCGGATCGTGCGGCTGCCGCAACGCACAGGGTTCTGCGATGCGATCGTGACGCCTGCGCCGGGGAACATGACCTGGCCGATCCTGCGCGCGCATTGCGGGCCGGGGCTTGCCGTCAGCGACGCGCAGGTGCTGGCGGCGATGGCGCTCGCCTTCGAGCATCTGAAACTGGTGGTCGAGCCCGGCGGTGCGGTCGCGCTCGCGGCGGCGCTGTTTCATGGCGACCGGATCGCCACCGAGACAGTCATCGTGACCGCATCGGGCGGGAATGTGGATCGCGCGGTCTTTGCGCGCGCCTTGCGTGAAGGAGCACCCGATGCAGATTGCGGAGCTTGACGGCATCCACCTCCACTGGCGCAGCGACGGGCCGGAAGACGGGCTGCCCGTGGTGCTGTCGAACATCCTCGGGCTCGATCTGCGCATGTGGGAGCCGCTGTTGCCCAGTCTGCCGCGCGACTGGCGCATCCTGCGCTACGATCGTCGCGGCCACGGGCTGAGCGATGTCCCGCCCGGCCCCTACCGCATGGGGCAACTGATCACCGAGACCGAAGCGCTGCTCGATCACCTTGGCCTGCGCGGCTGCGTCTTCGTGGGCGCCTCGATCGGCGGGATGGTGGCGCAGGGGCTCGCGGTCAAGCGCCCCGATCTGATCCGCGCGCTCGTGCTTTCCACCACCGCGGCGCGCATCGCGACTGCCGAGATCTGGTCCGAGCGGATCGCCCAGGTCGCAGCACATGGCATGGGCGCGCTGGCCGAGCCCACGCTCGAGCGCTGGTTCACTGCCGATTTCCGCGCGCGCCCCGCCGCGCGGCTCTGGCGCAACATGCTTCTCGCCACCCCGCCCGCAGGCTGGATGGGTTGCGCGGCCGCGATTTCGGGCAGCGATTTCTACAGTACCACGGCCGGGCTGCGCCTGCCCACGCTCGGGATCGCGGGCGAGCGGGACGGCTCGACCCCGCCCGATCTGGTGCGCGAAACCGCGGAGCTTGTCCCCGGCGCGCGTT
>SLKB01000037.1 GCA_007134805.1 Paracoccaceae bacterium | reverse complement strand
GTGCGGAAGATCACATCAGCGGCGGCATGGCTCATCGCCTCCTCGATCTCGACGGGGCCCGGGCCAAGCCGCGCAGCAGCCGATCCGGCCGCAGCCCAGATTGCGGGCAGGCTCTCGCGCAGCCGGCCGCCCTCGAAGGCAGGGTCGATGATGCGGCGCTGATGCGCCCAGACTGCGCCATTGGTCACGAAGACCGAATTTCCCAGCAGCGGGCGCAGCCCCTCGCGCACGCGGCGCGACTTGGGGAAATCCTGCGGCCGGGTCTGCAGCACGAGCCGCACCAGATCGGGCGTGTTGACCATCACCGAGTGCAGAAAGGGCAGTTTCACCTCGGCCATCTTGGCGCGGTAGAGCCGGGCGGGCTGGGTCGAGAGGATATCGCGCCGAAACATCGCCAGGTGTCGCCAGAACGGCACCCGGTCGGGGCGGTGCTCGGGCATGGGCGGCCGGGTCATGGCAGGCGCGCATGCTCCGGCAGGGTGCAGGCATGGCTGACGCTTGCAGAATTCCTGCGCCCTCTGAACCGGTCGGCGAGCGAAACCGGACCGGCCGTGATCAGGAAGTAGTCGTAGTCGCGCGGGGCGTCAAAGGCGCAGAGATACTGGAAATGCAGCCGGAAATAGCGCCGGCGGTATTTGCGGTAGGTCTCGGGGCGCAGGCTTTGCGTGAAGGCGGCCGAGATCACCAGCGGCCAGCGCTTGCCCGCCTTGGGCGCAGCCCCCGAGCTGGAGACAGGATCGCACAGCGCGTAGCAGCACCCGTCGCCGGGGGCCGTGACATCAAGCCAGAAGATCTCCTCGCGGGTCGAGAGATAGCGCAGATCCTCGCGCAGCGCCTGCGCCTTTGGCAGGTAGGATTGCATCGGCACGCAATGGCCAAGCGAGAGAAAGGCCAGCTGCGCGCGCGCGCCCTGCGCATCCCCCCTGCGGATCAGCCGCGCGAGCACCGAGACACCCAGATGCACCCCCGAGGAATGCCCGACAACCAGCACCTCGTCGACCCCCGGCGCGTGCAGCCGCGCGGCGATGAGATCGGCGAACTGGTCGAGCCGGGCTTCCAGTTCGGGCGGGTTGGCGCCGCGATGCTGCGCCGTGAAGGCGAAATCCAGAAGCAGGTAATGGACGAAGAACTTCCCGTCGATCCGGCGGAACCCGTGCAGGATCGGCGGGATGACGAGCAGCCCCAGCGGATATGCCGCCCAGCCCGGCAGCAGATGCGCAAGCCCCCATCCGGCAGCCCAGGCAGCCAGGAGCGCGAGCACCAGTTGCCCCAGCAGCATCACCACCGGATAGAGCGCGGCGATCCCCGGCCCCACTCGAAGCCGGAACAGCCGCCACAACACGCCCGTCGAAAGATAGACCCAGGCCGTGCGCATCAGCAACAGATAGGTCGCGAGCACCCCCGCCTGCATCGAGGCCCGCACGATGTCGGACCATTCGAGGATATTGACCTCGCTCGCGGTCCTGAGCCCCGCAACCTCACTCGTCACGCGCCAGCCATAGGGCCCGTCCTTCGGCTTGGGCTTCTGGCTGATGTCATAGCCCGAGATCCGGGCCTGATCGGTGGATTCGCAGCGATAAAGCTCGCGGTAGCGGCGTGGCGGAAACGGATCATAGCCCGGGATATAGAAGACCACCCGGCGGCGCACGCTCTGGGCGGGCACGACGGGCGCTGGCGCGTCGGCAGCGGGCTGAGGCTTGGCGATGGTCATGGGCGGCTCGGTCTGCGCGGATCTCTGCGCCATCCTAGCGGCAAAGCAGGGCAAAAATAAGCCGTTGCGTGACGTGCTGCGGCTCAGCCGGTGCCGAGCTCTGCGGGCAAGGCCAGATCGAGCCTTTGCGCAAGCGCCGCCGCGGCTGCGCGTGCCTGCGCCCAGTCGGCCGCGCGCGCAGCAAAGAGCGTTGCCTGCGAGCAGTGCACGGGCGGATCCTGCAATATTTTCAGATGGTTCGCGGTCAGAGTTTCACCAGTGGATGAAATATCGGCAATCGCCTCGGCGGTGAGGTGCTTGACAGTGCCCTCGGTCGCGCCCTGGCTGTCGACAAGCTGGTAGTCCGCCACCCCGTGCCTGCGCAAATACTCGCGCACAAGTCGATGATATTTCGTGGCAATCCTCAGCCGGAAGCCATGGCGCGCGCGGAATTGTGCCGCGACCGCATCAAGATCGTCGAGCGTGTCCACATCGACCCAGGCCTGCGGCACGGCGATGATCAGATCCGCGTGGCCGAACCCCATCGGCGCAAGCTCGATCACCTGCGCGCGCCAGTCGACCAGCCCCTCGCGCACCAGATCGGATCCGGTGACGCCCAGATGGATCCGCCCCGCAGCCAGTTCACGCGGGATCTCGGAGGCCGCGAGCAACACCAGATCGATCCCCGCGACCCCGTCGACCGCGCCGGCATATTCGCGGCTTGCCCCGGTCCGGCGCAGGCGCACCCCGCGCGCGGCGAACCAGGCGAAGGTGCTCTCCATCAGGCGCCCCTTGGACGGCACACCGAGCTTCAGTCGCATGCGCGCCCCTCCATCGCGGCCAGCAGATCGGGCCGGATCACCCCGCCAACTGCGTGGATCGTGGCGCCCTCGCCCAGCCGCGCGGTCAGCGCGTCGTAGCGCCCGCCCGTCGCGACTGGCGGCAGATCCGTCCGCGCGGCGATGAAGCCGAAGACGAAGCCGTCGTAATATTCCATTGTGGTGCGCCCGAAACTCGTCTCGAAGGCAAGCGTGGCCGTGTCGATGCCATGCGCGTCCAGCGCGTCGAGCCGGGCTGCCAGCCGGTCAAGCGCACGGCTGAGCGCCGGCCAGTCGAGCGCGCGCATCTGCGCAAGCGCGCTGCGCGCCGGGGCGGCGAGTGAGACGAGCCATTCCAGCCGGTCGAGCTGGTCGCGCGGGATCGGAGGGTGCGCGGCGTCCGTCAGAAGCGCCGCGACCCGCTCGGTGATCTCATCCGCGCTGCGCAAGCCGATCATCTTGCCCGCCTGCGCGACGAGTTCAGGCGCGGGCGCCGCGCGCAGCCGGTGCACGAGCGCCGTGCGCGGCGCATGCAGCGGCCCCTGGCCGCCCATCCGCTCGAGCAGCGCGCGGAAGCGCGCGGGGCGCCAGATATGGCGGTGCAGGGCGGCCTTGCGCTGCGGGCTCGTCTCCAGCCCCGCAACGGCCGCCTTGAGGATGCCGATATCGCCTGTCACGGCCCGCAGCCCGTAGCGCTCAAGCAGCCGGGCGAAAAGCGCGAAGACCTCGGCATCGGCCTTCGCAGCATCCTCGCGCGCGAACAGCTCGAACCCGGTCTGCAGGTATTCGCGGGCGCGCGCGCCCTCCTGCTTGCGAAAGACCGGGCCGGAGTAGCAGTAGCGCGCAGGCTCCGCGCCGTGGCGCATATGGGCCTGCACCACGGGCACGGTGAAATCAGGGCGCAGCATCATCTCGCCAAGGCCGGGGTCCTGGGTGACATAGGCGCGCGCGCGGATATCCTCGCCATAGAGATCCAGCAGCGTCTCGGCCGGCTGCAGGATGCCGGCCGCCACGGGCTGCGCGCCCGCCGCCTGCATCTGCGCCAGAAGATCGGCCGCGATGGCCTCGCTCATGCTCATCGGTGCCGCCCGAGGATGTCGCGCACCGCCGCCACCAGACCGGCGCGCGGCACCTCGACCTGCGCTGGCTGAGCTTTCCATTCCTCTACAGTGGCTTGCGCGGCGATCTTCGCACCAAGGATGAGGTCCTTGACCTGCACGACATCGCGCGCGGCCTCATCCTCGCCCTGGATGATCGCAACCGGAGATCCGCGTTTATCCGCGTATTTCAACTGGTTGCCGAAGTTCTTTGGATTGCCGAGATACATCTCGGCGCGGATGCCGGAGGCGCGCAGATCGCCCACCATGCCCATGTAATCGGTGATGCGCGCGCGATCCATCACGGTCACGACGACAGGACCCTCCGCCGCGTGGTGCAGCCGCCCTTTCGCGTCGAGCGCCGCCAGCAGCCGATCCACCCCGATACTGACGCCAGTTGCGGGCACGGCCTGCCCGGTGAAGCGCTTGACCAGATCATCATAGCGCCCCCCACCCGCGACCGAACCGAACTGGCGCGGGCGGCCTTTTTCGTCGGTGATCTCGAAGGTCAATTCAGCCTCATAGACCGGACCAGTGTAGTAGCCGAGGCCACGCACAACCGAGGGGTCGATGATGATGCGGTCCGGGCCATAACCCTGGGCCACGAGAAGTTCCGAGATTTCCTGAAGTTGCTCAACGCCTTCCGCTCCGATGTCAGAGCTTTGCACCAACTCCGAGAGGCGCGAGCATGTTGCAGGCCCGCTGTCGCGCTTGGCGTCGAGGAAACTCATGATGACATCGGCCTGATCTGTCACGAGCCCCGCGCCCTTGGTATAATCCCCGCTCTCATCCTTGCGCCCCTCGCCCAGCAGCGCGCGCACGCCCCCGACCCCAAGCCGGTCCAGCTTGTCGATGGCGCGCAGCACGATGCCGCGTTCGGCTGCGAATTTCTCCGGCTCGGCCGGGTCGAGGATCCCCGCCACCTCCATCACGCCATTCAGAACCTTGCGGTTGTTCACTCGGATCACATAATCGCCGCGCTCGATCCCCACAGCCTCCAGCGCATCCGCCAGCATTGCGCAGATCTCGGCATCGGCTGCGACGGACGCCGCGCCCACCGTATCGGCGTCGCATTGATAGAACTGGCGGAAGCGGCCCGGCCCGGGCTTCTCGTTGCGCCAGACCGGCCCCATCGCATAGCGGCGGTAGGGTGTCGGCAGGTCGTTGCGGTATTGCGCGGCGACGCGGGCGAGCGGCGCGGTCAGGTCATAGCGCAGGGCCAGCCAGTCGCCCTCTTCCTCCCAGGCGAAGACGCCCTCGTTGGGCCGGTCGACATCGGGCAGGAACTTGCCCAGCGCCTCGACCGTCTCGACGGCCGAGGTTTCCAGCGCGTCGAAGCCGTAGCGGTGATAGACTGCCGCGATCT
>SLKB01000388.1 GCA_007134805.1 Paracoccaceae bacterium | reverse complement strand
GTGCTGGGCCTCGCATGCATCGCCTATACTGCTTTCCACATTGGGGTGATGAACCTCTATCCCCTCGAAACATGGACTTACCGGCTGGCACATGTGACGGGCGGCCTGATCCTGGGTTTCCTGCTCTATGCCGCGACCGTCTTCCCCGAAGACCGTGGTCAGCCGGACAAGCGTTCGGTCCTGGAACTGGCGCTGGTCGGGCTTGCGCTGCTTGGTGTCGGGACGGCGTTCGTGCAGATCGTCTTGGCGGTCGCGACTGGCAACCTGATCCCCATGGGTGCCCCGCCAGACCAGATGAAAGTGACGTTTGGCTGGCCATTGACCGCCGGGACGGCGCTGGCGCTGCTCGCCTGCTGGATCTTCCCGGGCAGGTCGCGCAGCCAGATTGCGCTGGCCGATCTGGTGCTGGCGCTTGCAGCGCTGACCGTGGGCATCTACATCATCGCCCATGCCGGGTTCTTGCGCAACCGTGCCGGGGTTTTCCCGCATGTCAATGACATGTATGCCGCCATTGCCGGTATCGCCCTGATCCTGGAGATGACCCGCCGGCTTGCAGGGATGGCGCTGGTCGTCATCGTGGGGATGTTCATTGCCTATGGCTTTCTTGGCCCTTGGCTTCCTGGCTTTCTCAATCACCGCGGATACAGCCCCGAACGCTTCTTCGCGCGCATCTACACCGATGTTGGTGTCCTCGGGCCGACGACCGCTGTGTCCTCGACCTATATCATCCTGTTCATCACCTTCGCAGCCTTCCTTCAGGCCAGTCGGGTGGGCGAATATTTCATCAATTTCGCCTTTGCCGTGGCGGGCGGCGCGCGCGGTGGTCCGGCGAAAGTGGCGATCTTTGGCTCTGGTCTGATGGGGATGATCAATGGCACGTCGGCCGGCAATGTGGTCTCGACAGGGTCGCTGACGATCCCGCTGATGAAGAAGGTGGGCTACAAACCCCAGACCGCCGCCAGCGTCGAGGCCGCGGCATCATCGGGCGGGCAGATCCTGCCCCCGATCATGGGCGCGGGCGCCTTCATCATGGCCGAGATCACGGGCATCCCGTATCGCGAGATCGTCATCGCCGCGATCATCCCGGCTGCACTCTATTTCCTGTCGGTCTATTTCATGGTCGACAAGGAAGCCCTGAAGAAGGGCATGGCGGGCCTGCCGCGATCGGCGCTGCCGAAATTCCGCGAGATGGCAAAACAGGCTTATCTCTTCATCCCCATCATCATGCTGATCGGCGCGCTCTATGTGGGCTATTCGGTCATCCGGGCGGGCACGGTGTCGATGATCGCGGCGTTTGTCGTCAGTTATCTGCGCGTCGTCGTGGATGATCGCGAAGATGGCATCCTCAATCATCTGACAGGCCTCTTGCTCTGCATTCTGGCCCTGATGCCGCTTTTCGTCGGTGGCCAGATTCTCGTGCATGGCTGGGGCGAGGACACGATGTTGCAACTCGGTGCCGCGCTGGTCGCGTCTGCCCTTGCGATTGGCGGGATCGTCCGCCTTGCGCGGGGGGGAGGCGCCCTTGCACAGGGGGTGAACAAGGCGGTCGAGCATTTCCGCATGATCCCCTACGCGCTCGAGATCGCGGCCAAGATGTCGCTGCAACTGGTCGCGGTCTGTGCGGCCGCGGGCGTCATTGTCGGCGTGATCGCGATTACGGGAATCGGCACGCGGCTCTCGGGCGTGCTGATGGCAATTGCCGGGCAAAGCCAGTTGCTCGCGCTGTTCTTCGCGATGTGCGTGGCGATCATCCTCGGCATGGGGATGCCGACCACGGCAGCCTATGCGGTTGCGGCCAGTGTGATCGCCCCTGGCCTGATCCGCATGGGGATCGAGCCGCTGACCGCGCATTTCTTCATCTTCTACTACGCCGTGATGTCGGCGATCACCCCGCCAGTGGCGCTCGCCGCCTATGCAGGGGCCGCAATCGCGCAATCCGATCCGATGAAGACGAGCGTCGAGGCGTTCAAGATCGGGCTTGCCGCCTTCATCGTGCCCTTCATGTTCTTCTACAGCGCGGGCCTTCTGATGCAGGGGCACTGGCTGGATGTGACCCATGTGTTCCTCACGGCGAGCCTCGGCATCTATCTGCTCGCCTCGGCAGTGCAGGGGTGGATCTTCGGCAAGATCGGCTGGGCGCTGCGCATCGTGGTCGGGGCTGCGGCGCTTGCCATGATCGCAGGAGGGTGGACCTCTGACCTGATCGGGCTGGGTGTCGCGGCGCTGGTCTTCTTCATCCAGCGCAACGCGATTGCGAAGGCGGCCGCTCAGGCGACCGCCGGCGCGACATCCGCAAAGCCGGGCGAATAGTGGCGGCAGCCGGGGCGCGCGCTCAGCCGAACGCGTCCGGCTCCGCGCCCTTGCGGCGGTCGATGAAGTCCTGAATGGCCTCGGCGGTCGCCGGGTCGAGCATTGGCTGCTCATAGTCGCGCAGCAACCGCGCCACACGCGCGCTGGCAAGAGTTGCCGTGTCGCGTGCACCCTCGTCCTCCCAGGTCTCGAAGGGTTTGTAGTCGAACAATTCCGAACGCCAGAAGGCGCTCTTGAAGTTGGCTTGCGTATGGGCGCAGCCGAGGAAATGCCCGCCGGGGCCGACCTCGCGGATCGCGTCCATCGCCTGCCCGTTCTCCGACATGTCGATGCCCTTGGCCAGTTGGTGTAGCGCGCCCAACTGGTCGGCATCCATCACGAATTTCTCGTAAGAGGCCACGAGCCCGCCTTCGAGCCAGCCGGCAGCGTGCAACATGAAATTCACCCCAGCCAACAGAGCCATGTTAAGGCTGTTGGCGGACTCATAGGCGGCCTGGGCATCGGGGAGTTTCGAGCCGCAAAACGCCCCGCCAGAGCGATAAGGCAGCCCCAGCCGGCGCGCAAGCTGGCCCGCGCCGTAGGTGATCAACGCGGCCTCGGGTGTGCCGAAGGTCGGTGCACCTGAATTCATGTCGATCGAACTGACGAACGCCCCGAAGATCACCGGCGCCCCGGGGCGCACAAGCTGGGAATATGCGACACCCGCGAGAACTTCGGCCAGAACCTGTGTAAGCGTGCCGGCTACTGTGGTAGGGGCCATCGCCCCGCCGACGATGAAGGGCGAGATGATGCAGGCCTGATTGGCCGCCGCATAGACTTCGAGCGCGCCCATCATCACGGAATCGAAGGTCAACGGCGAATTGATGTTGATGAGCGAGGTCATCACCGTGTTCTGATCCACGAATTCCGCGCCGAAGAGCAGTTTCGCCATTGCGACCGAATCCGCCGCCCGCGAGGGTTCGGTCACCGAGCCCATGAAGGGCTTGTCCGAATAGAGCATATGCGCCTGCAGCATATCCAGATGGCGCTTGTTCACCGCAATGTCGGTGGGCTCGCAGATCGTGCCGCCCGAGTGGTGCAGCCATTTCGACATCTGACCGAGCTTCACAAAATTCCGGAAATCCTCCATTGTGACATAGCGGCGCCCGCCATTTGCATCGCGCACGAAAGGCGGCCCGTAGACTGGGGCCAGCACGAGATTGCGGCCGCCGATCTCGACATTGCGGTCAGGATTGCGCGCGACTTGCGTGAACTGGCCGGGCGCTGTGGTGCAGAGTTGCCGCGCCATGCCGCGCGGCAGGCGCACGCGCTCGTCGCGCACATCGGCGCCCGCCTCGTGCCAGCGCGCGAGCGCGGCCGGGTTGTCGACAAAACTCACGCCGATTTCTTCGAGCAGGATCTCGGCATTGGTCTCAATGATCGACAACGCCTCTTCATCCAACACTGGAAGATCGGGGATGTTGCGGGTGATGAAACGTGCCGTCTCTGCCCGAGAGACCGACCGCTCTGCCCGGCGCGCGGCGCCACCACCACCCCGGGTGCGCCGTGCGGAACCTGCGGGGGCGGCATCCATTGCTGGCTCGGACATGCTGACACTCCTGTTGTGGCCCTGCTTTTGCGCAAAGCCTGTCGCATCATCTCTGGTTAGCTGTGCTGGGTGGCTGACACTTGCTGATTTGCGGCGCTCTGGGGTTCAAAACGACATCGCCCGCCAAGCGGTGCGGCTGGACATGAGCGGGTCAAGCCCTTATGTGCCGAAGAACCGCGCGGGCAGGGGGTATCCCGGATCCCGCGCCAAGATTGAGTGGAGCTGGCCCATGCTGGACATGCATCTGATCCGCGACGACCTGAACGCGCTTTACGATCTGGCGCCGAATCCCGGGCTTGCCGCGGAAATGGCGCCGATCTACGCGCGCATGTCGCGCGTCATCTCGCCGGCGGATTGGGCGATCCATGCGCCGTATGTCGCGGCGATCAACGCGCTCAAGCGTGAGCGCAACGCCACGATCCTGGCGCATAACTACATGACGCCCGAGATCTTTCACGGGATTGCCGATGTGGTGGGCGACAGCTTGCAACTCGCGATCGAGGCCACGCGGACCGAGGCCGAGGTAATCGTGCAATGCGGCGTGCATTTCATGGCCGAGACGTCCAAGATCCTCAACCCTGCCAAGACGGTCCTGATGCCGGATATGGCGGCCGGCTGTTCGCTGGCTGACAGCATCACCGCCGAGGGCGTCGCCGAGATGCGCGCGCGCTACCCCGGCGCGCCCGTGGTGAGCTATGTCAACACCACGGCCGAGGTGAAGGCGGCTTCGGATATCTGCTGCACCTCGTCCAACGCAGTGCAGATCATCCGCGCGCTCGAGGCCGAGACGATCATCATGACGCCCGACAAGTATCTGGCGCAGAACGTCGCGGCGCAGGTGCCCGAGAAGCGCATCGTCTGGTGGGATGGCTCCTGCATCGTGCACGAACAATACACGGCTCAGGATATTCGCGAGTTTCGCGCCTGGAATCCCGGCACGCGCATCATCGCGCATCCCGAATGCCCGCCGGATGTCGTGGCCGAGGCCGATTTTTCCGGCTCGACCGCGGGCATCCTGGGCTATGTCAGCGCAGAGCGGCCCGAGCGCGCGATGCTCGTGACCGAGTGCTCCATGGCATCAAATATCGCCGATGCGCATCCGGATGTCGAGTTTATCGGGCCGTGCAACATGTGCCCGTTCATGAAGAAGATCACGCTTGAGAAGATCCTGTGGTCGCTTCACAGCATGACGACGCAGATCGAGGTCGAGCCCTCCATCGCCGGCCGGGCGCGTCTTGCGGTGCAGCGCATGATCGATCTCAGCGCGAAAGAGGCCTGAGCGGGTGATCCAGACCGACCGGGTGGTCATCGTCGGCGCGGGGCTCGGCGGGCTTTATGCGGCGCTCGCGCTGGCACCTCGCTCCGTGCTGGTGATCTCGCCCGAAACTCTGGGCGAGGGGGCGTCGTCCGCCTGGGCGCAAGGCGGTGTCGCTGCCGCGATGAGCCGTGATGACAGCCCCGCCGCGCATGCCGCCGACACGATTGCAGCAGGGGCAGGGACAGTCGATGCGGTTATGGCGCGGCGCGTGACCGAGGCCGCCCGCGCCCATATCCTTGATCTGACTGCGCGCGGCACCCCCTTCGACCGCGACCCTGCGGGCGGGTTCATCCTCAATCATGAAGCCGCACATTCCATCGCCCGCGTTGTGCGCGTGCAGGGCGATCAGGCGGGGCGCCGGATCATGGAGACCTTGATCACGGCAGTGCGGGCAACGCCGTCTGTCCAGGTGCTTGAAGGGGTCGTGGCGCAAGGCCTGCTCGTGCGCGACGGGCGTGTTTGCGGCGTCACGCTCGCGCAGGTCGAAGGGGGCCACGTGGCGCGCCCCGTCGAATTGTTCGCGCCGGCGGTTCTGCTTGCCGGAGGCGGCTCGGGCGGGCTTTATGCAATCACAACAAATCCGCCGCGGATCCGCGGGCAAGTCATGGGCATGGCCGCGCTTGCGGGCGCTGACATGGCGGATATGGAGTTCGTCCAGTTCCACCCCACTGCGATGGATCTCGCGCTCGACCCGGCACCGCTCGCAACTGAGGCGCTGCGCGGTGCGGGTGCGCGCCTGATCAATTCGCGGGGCGCGCGGTTCATGGACGGGCACCACCCGCTCGGCGATCTTGCGCCGCGCGATGTTGTTGCAAGGTCGGTCTTCGCCGAGATGCAGGCGGGTCGGCGCCCGATGCTCGATACGCGCGCAGCCCTCGGCGCGGCGATCCTGCGCGATTTCCCGGCCGTCGCCGAAGCCTGCGCGCGCGCGTCTCTTGACCCGGTGACCCAGCCCATCCCGGTCGCAGCGGCGGCGCATTACCATATGGGCGGGGTCGCGACCGACCACAGGGGCCGCGCGTCGCTGCCCGGGCTCTGGGTCTGCGGCGAAGCGGCTTCGACCGGCCTGCATGGGGCCAATCGGCTGGCCTCGAATGGCGTGCTCGAAGCACTTGTCTTCGCAACGGCCGCGGCGCAGGACATCGGTTCGGCCCGACCCGCGTGCGCGCAGGCCCCGGAGATCAAATTACCCGCCGCGCCCGACGCAGACGCCCCCCCGACCGCGGCCGTGCAGTCGCTGCGTCATGTCATGACCGCGCATGTGGGCGTACGCAGGACTGCGGAGGGGCTCCGCCGCGCTCTGCGCGAGATCGCAGCCCTTGACGCCGCACATCGCAGCGTGCCCGATTTTCGCAACATGTGCGCCACTGCGACGCTGATCGCGGCCGCGGCCCTGATGCGCCGCGAAAGCCGTGGCGCGCATTGGCGCGATGATTTCCCGGAGCCCGATCCCCTGCAGGCCCAGCGCTCGCGCATGACCTGGGCCGTGGCCATGGAGATCCGGGACCAAGCCTGCAAGGAGATTCCATGTCCGCCGCGTCCCTACCAGATTTCCTGATCGAACCCCTCGTGCGCGCGGCGCTGATCGAAGATCTCGGCCCGGCGGGCGATGTGACGACGCGCGCGACGATCCCGGCCGGGCTGCGCTACAGCGCAAGGCTCAACGCGCGCGCGCCCGGAGTCGTCTCGGGCGTGACGCTTGCGGCTATGGCCTTCCGGATGGTTGATCCACTGCTCAAGATCACGATCCTGCGCCCGGATGGCAGCACGGTTGGAGCTGGTGATATGGTCATGCAGATCGACGGGCCAGCCGCCGCGATCTTGATGGCTGAGCGCGTGGCGTTGAACTTCGCGGGCCGGCTCTCGGGTGTCGCCACGCTCACCTCTGCCTTTGTCGCGCAGACCAAGGGCCACCGCGCGCGCATCACCTGCACCCGCAAGACGACGCCCGGCTTGCGCCTTGTCGAGAAACAGGCCGTGCTGCATGGCGGGGGGTCGGCGCATCGCTTCGGGCTCGGGGATGCGATGCTGATCAAGGACAACCACATCGCAGCCGCAGGCGGGATCGGTCCGGCGCTCACAGGCGCGCGCGCGCAGGCGAGCCATATGCTGCGTATCGAGATCGAGGTCGACACGCTTGCTCAACTTGACGAGGTGCTGGCCACGGGCGGGGCCGATGTCGTGCTTCTTGACAACATGGACAGCCGGGCCTTGCGCCGCGCAGTCGAGACGGTTGACGGACGGTTGATCTGCGAGGCCTCGGGCAACATGACACTGGCGCGCATCGCCGAGGTCGCGGCGACTGGTGTCGATTTCATCTCTGTCGGCGCGCTGACGCATTCGGCGCCAGTGCTGGATCTGGGCCTGGATTTCTAGTCTGGGCACCGGCACGCGCGGCGCCCGTGGTATGCCTTCGCGGTTTTTTCGGCATCGCGCTGTTGAATGGGGCTGCAAATCCGGGGCGTTTTCCGTTAGCCATACAACGGGAAGACTCGTCGAAAGGACTTGCCATGGCGCAGCGCTTGCACCTTGTTTTCGGTGGTGAACTGACCGATCCCCAAGGGGTCGAGTTCAAGGATCTCGACAAGGTCGATATCGTCGGTTTGTTTCCGGATTATGCGACAGCGTATTCGGCGTGGAAAGATGCGGCCCAGCGTACGGTCGACAGCGCCGAGACCCGGTATTTCATCGCCCATCTGCACCGGTTGCTGGAAGGGGATGACAGCACCAGTGCCGCCGGCGAGTGAAGGCGGCGGGCGAGACGACCGGGCTCCCCGCCACGCGCGGGGCAGCATCTCGCGCGCAGGCCCGCCGCCTGCAGGCAGTGCGCGATCAGCTTGCCCTGCCCCTCGTCTGGCTGCATGCGGATACGAGCCATGGCGCGCGCCGGCTGCTTGCGCTCTCGGATGCGCTCTTGCAGAGCCCCGGCGCCCCCAGCGTGGTGCTGACGCACCCGCATGGAATCGAGCCTCTGCCAGAGCGTTTCGGGCGGCTGTGCCTGCCCGCGGCCGCTGATGATCCGGCATATGTCAGGATGCTGGGCGCAGAGGCGCTGCCCAATGTGCTGATGTGCCTCGTGGCGCCAGTGCCCGTGCGGATGGTCACGGCGGCCCATGGTCTTGGTATTCCGGTCTGCCTCATCGAGATGGATCGACCGATCTTCGCGACGCGCTGGATGCAATGGCCTGGCCATGCGACGCGCGCGGCGGGACGGCTTGCGCAGGTCTTCCTGCGCAACAAGGACGGTCGTGTCCCCTGGGGCGCGCTGGGCTTGTCCGAGGACAACCTGCCCATCTGCGGACACATGTCTCAGACGCCGGTAGCGCTGGGCTGCAATGACGCCGAACGCGATGCCCTGGCCGAGGCGTTTCGCAACCGCACGATCTGGCTCGCGGCAGGCGTTCCTGAAGACGAGGAAGAAGTGATCCTCGACGCCCATGCCGAGGCCCTGCGTGACAGCCATCGCCTGGCGCTCATCCTGCATCCGCACGATCCGCAGCGCGGCGCGGAGCTCAAGGCGCGGGCGGGTGCGCAATTCTCGACGGCGTTACGCTCGATCGATGATCCGCTGCTGCCCGACACACAAGTCTACATCGCCGACACCGAAGGCGAGCGTGGGCTGTGGTATCGGCTGGCCACAGCGTGCTACCTCGGCGGCACCCTGACGCGCACCGGGCCGGCGCTCAGCCCGATGGAGGCGGCGGGTCTCGGCTGCGCGACTGTGCATGGGCGAATGTTCGGCCGGTTTGCCGAAGAGTTCGACCTGCTGCGAGAGGCCCGGGCCACACGGATGATCCAGTCCCGCGACGCACTGGGGGCCGCCATCCGCGCCACGCTCCGCCCGGAACAGGCCGCCGACATGGCGCATCGCGGCTGGCAGGTGATTGCCGAGGGCTCGGAGGCGACCGAGCGGGTGATCGCGGCGCTGCTGGAGTATTGTGCACGTCCCGGGGCGACCTGATGCGCCCGCCCGGTTTCTGGTTTGCGTCCCCCGAGCGCCCGGGCCTGCGCGCGCGTCTTCTGGCGCCGCTGGGCGCGCTTTATGCGGTTGCGACAGCGCGCCGTGTGGCACGACCGGCGCAGTGGCGCGCCCCGGTGCCGGTGATCTGCGTGGGCAATCTCAATCTGGGCGGGACAGGCAAGACACCCACTGTCATTGCACTCGTGCAGATGCTCACGGAGATGGGGGTGCGGCCGCATGTCATCTCGCGCGGGTATGGGGGGCGGGTCGCGCGCGGGCCGTTGCGGGTGATCGAGCGCAGCCACGACGCTGATCTGGTGGGCGATGAGCCGTTGCTGATGGCGGCCTTTGCGCCGGTTTGGGTCGGATCGGACCGGGTTGCCGCTGCGCAGGCGGCAGTGGAGGCTCAAGCCGAGGCCCTGATCATGGACGACGGGTTCCAGGACCCTCGTCTTGCCAAGGATTTCAGCGTGATCGTGGTCGATGCGGCCATGGGGTTCGGCAACGGCCGTGTGCTGCCCGCGGGGCCGCTGCGCGAGCCGGTTACCGCCGGTCTGAGGCGGGCTGATCTTGTCTTGAGTATCGGCTCGGATGCCCAGCAGGCGCGCTTCAGCGAGATCTGGGATCTCCGGGGGGTTGCCCATCTTCCTGCGCGCCTCGCGCCACTGGCGATGGGGATGTCCTGGCGGGGTCTGCGCGTCCTGGCCTTTGCAGGGATCGGTCGGCCAGAGAAATTCTTTGCCACATTGCGCGCGGAAGGTGCCGAAATCCTGCGCGCCGAGCCGCTGAGCGATCACCAGCGCCTAAGCCCCGGGTTGATGACGCGGCTGGAGCTGGAGGCCAAGGCCCTTGGCGCGCAGCTTGTCACGACCGAGAAGGATGCTGTCCGACTTCCGGCAACCTCTCGTCCCAAAGTGCTGACGCTGCCGGTGCGCCTGCGCTTTGAAGCGCCCGAGCAGATGCGCGTGCGCCTGGAGGGTTTGTTTGGCGCATGAGTTCCCGGGGGGGGCCGAGCCTTCGGGGGCATCGAGCCCCCTCGGCTCGGGACGGGGCGCGGTGCGCGCCCCGTCAGGCGCCCAGACCGGGTTGGCGGCGTGCTCGTGGACGGGCTCAGACGCTGAGGCAGATGTATTTCATCTCCAGGTAGTCGTCGATACCGTGATGCGAGCCTTCGCGCCCGAGACCGGACTGCTTCACACCGCCAAATGGCGCGAGTTCGGTCGAGATTATGCCGGTATTCACACCGACGATGCCGTATTCCAGCGCCTCTTGCACGCGGGTGATCCGGCCGATATCGCGCGCATAGAAATAGCAGGCGAGCCCGAAGATCGTGTCATTAGCGTAGCCGATCACCTCGTCTTCGGTGTCGAACCTGAACAGCGGCGCCAGCGGGCCGAAGGTTTCTTCCTGCGCAACCTTCATCGATTGCGTGACGCCGGTCACCACAGTCGGCTGGAAGAAGGTCCCGCCCAGTTCATGCCGCGCGCCGCCGGTGACGACCGAGCCGCCATGGTCGAGGACATCCTTGATATGCTCCTCGACCTTCTCGACCGCGTCGGCATTGATGAGAGGGCCCGCCTCGACGCCGTCATCCAACCCGTCGCCGACTTTCAGCTTCGCGACGGCTTTGGCGAGTTTTTCCGCGAAAGCCTCATAGACACCGGCTTGCACATAGATGCGGTTGGCACAGACACAGGTCTGTCCGTTGTTGCGGAATTTCGACATCATCGCGCCTGTGACCGCCGCGTCCAGATCGGCGTCATCGAACACGATGAAGGGCGCGTTCCCGCCCAGTTCCATCGAGCATTTCATCACGCTGTCGGCGGCCTGCCGCAGCAGGATCCGGCCAACCTCGGTCGAGCCGGTGAAGGTAAGTTTGCGCACGACCGGGTTTTCGCAAAATTCCTTGCCGATATCCGAGGCGCGGCTTGAGGTGATGACCGAGAACACGCCCTTGGGCACTCCCGCGCGTTCAGCGAGCACTGCCATGGCCAGGGCAGAGAGCGGTGTCTCTGCTGCGGGGCGGGCGACAAAGCCGCAGCCCACCGCAAGCGCCGGCCCGACCTTGCGGGCGATCATCGCATTGGGGAAGTTCCACGGTGTGATCGAGGCCGCGACCCCGATCGGCTGGCGGATCACGGTGATGCGCTTGTCAGGCTGGTGGCCGGGGATGGTTTCGCCATAGACGCGCTTGGCCTCTTCGCCGAACCATTCGATGAAACCGGCCCCATAGGCGACCTCGCTGCGCGCCTCGGTGAGCGGCTTGCCCATTTCGGCGGTCAGGATCAGCGCCAGATCCTCGGTATTGGTCACCATCAGATCGTACCATTTGCGCAGGATCGCAGCGCGCTCCTTGCCAGTGCGCGCGGCCCATGCGTGGCGTGCCTCGTCGGCTGCAGCGATGGCGCGGGCGGTTTCCGCGCGCGACAGATCGGCGACTTCGGCGATCACATCGCCGCGGGCCGGGTTGCGCACCGCGAAGGTCTTGCCGTCGTCAGCGTCGACCCATTCGCCCGCGACGTAGGCGCGGGTTTCCAGCAAGCTTGGATCGCTGAGCGTGGATTTCAGGTCTGTAGTCTTGTCGAGCATGGCTCCTCCATGATTTTCTGCATCCGCGGGACCGCCCAACGCAGCCTCGCCACGGGTTTGATATCCTGGGCAGACCCTACCTTGTGCGGCCAGGATTGTCACGGCCCCCTCACCCGGTGAATGTAAACGCTTCCTTAAGAGCTTCTGCAGATAATCACGCGAGCCAGATCGTGAAAGTAGTGCTCCAATGTGCGCCAAGGACGTCCAGAACTCGGGGGTTGAGGATCAGGAACGCCAGTTTGCCGACCTCGTGATGCGGCATTCTTCGGATGCGGTGATCATTTCGGGGCCGGATCGGAACGCGCTCTGGGTCAATCCGGCCTTTTCGGCCCAGACCGGCTATGTCATCGATGACCTGCTCGGGAACGAGCCCGGACACGTGCTGCAGGGCCCCGAGACGTCGGAAACGGTCGCACGCGAGATCGAGATCGCGTGCCGGCAAAGGCGCGAGGTGCGGGTCGATATCCTGAACTACACCAAGCAGGGAGAGCCCTTCTGGGTCGATCTGAAGATCACGCCTGTCTATGACGCGGCGGGGCGGCACACGCATTTCATCTCGACCATGCGCGACATCACCGAACGCAAAGCGCTTGAGGATCAGAACGAAGAAATGCGGCGCAGCGAGGAGTTGCGCCAGGCCGAACGGCAATTGCTCGCACTGACCAGCGAATGGCTCTACTCGGCGAAATCGGTCGATGAATTACTGATGGTCGTCAAGCGGGCGATGCACACGCTCATCCCGGAAGCGGACGGGGCGCTTTATGTCTATGACAAGTCCCGCAGCATGCTGGGGCTTGCCGTGTGCTGGGGAAGCTTGCCGGAGTTTCCTCAACACATCCTGCCGGACGAATGCTGGGCGTTGCGCCGCGGGCGCGCCTATTCCTACGGGCTCAAACCCATTCAATTCGATTGCGACCACGTCACCAAACCGGGCACGCCCTATTTCTGCCTGCCGATCATCGCACATGGCGAAACCATCGGCCTTATGCATATCGTCTTCGACGGGTTCGAAGAGGGCGGGATCATGCGCCACATGCGCGAAGAGGTGTTGCGCAATCGCTGGGAAATCTCGCTCATCTGCGCCGAACAGATCAGTCTCGCTGTCGCCAATGTCCGCCTGCGGCAGGAACTTCATGAGAAATCGATGCGCGATGCGCTGACCGGGCTCTGGAACAGGCGCTGGTTCATCGACCACGCGCAGCGCGAATTCCTGCTTGCCGCGGAGCAGGGGGAGCCGATCAGCCTGATCGCGCTCGATGTCGACCATTTCAAGAAATTCAATGACACCTTCGGGCATGATGCGGGCGATCTGGTGCTGCGGGAAGTCGCGGCGCTGATGGCCGAGAAATTCAGCGGGGCCTTGCAGCCCTGCCGTATCGGGGGTGAGGAGTTCGTGATCTTTTGCGGCGCCTGCGGGAGTGAGGCGGCTGTGGCCCATGCCGAGGAGATACGAGAGGCGATTGCGCGGCTGACGCTGTCAAACGGCGCGCAGGGGTTGCCGCAGATCACGGTCTCGGCCGGGATCGGAACGCTCGGCCGTGATGGGCAGAGTGTCGAGCAGGTGATGAAGGCCGCCGACAAGGCCCTGTATCTTGCCAAGGATCGCGGGCGAAACCAGGTCGTTGCCGACCACCGCGACGGCGCCGCCGCGATTGCGGGCGCCGAGCCAGACCAGTGACACCGGCCTGACGCGCCCAGTTTCCGACAAGCGCAAAGTGCAGATCGCTGGGCTTTTTGTTGTGCCCCCCCGACAGACCGCGCGAAGCGCCGCGCATGATTTCGCGTCGTATGCATGGCGCCGCGCGGTTCGTGGCGCGGAAGTTTGACTTGCCCGGGTTTTCTGCTAGCACCTCCAAGGTGTGAGAAAACGCGCCGGACAGATCCAGGGTGTTCATGCAAGGCGGTTGCCGTCAAAGGTGGATCGCGAAGCCCTGGAGGCTGGCATGAGTTCCCGGAAATGACGGCAGGTGAGGCGGGGTGTCATTGGCGGGTGATCCTGCCGGTCATCCCGCGCGCGCAGCTCGACAGGGAACCGACATGACTGAACAGACCACGCTCAGCGAAATGCGCTTTGACCCGGATGCAGAGGCTGCCGGTATCGACGCGCCCTTTATCGCAGTCGAGATTGCCCGCTTGCTTGCAGCGGGCGACGTGGCAACCATTCGGGAGTTCATCGAAAGCCAGGAACTTGCAGATGTCGCCGCGATCGCCGAAGAGCTCGAGGCAGGGGATGATCTGAAGCTGCTCGGCCTGTTGCCCCTGCATGATCAGGCAGAGCTGCTCGGCTACCTCCGCCCGCGCGCGCAGGTCGATCTGGCAACCCGGATCCCGCGCCGAGAGCTTGTCGCTCTGATGACCGCGATGAGCCATGACGAGCGCGCCGATCTCTACAAGCAACTCGATGACGAGGCGAAGGAAGCCATCCTGCCCGCGTTCTCGAAGGCCGAGCGCGAAGACCTGCGCCGTCTCGCCGCCTATGAGGAATGGACCGTGGGGTCGGTGATGACCTCGGATTATGCGACCCTCAAACCCGACATGACCTCAAGCCAGGCGATCGAGGCGCTGCGTGCTCAGGCAATCGAGGCCGAAACAATCTATTACGCCTATATCATCGATGACGCGCGCAAACTGATCGGGGTCATCAGCCTGCGCGACCTGCTGACTGCGCGGCCACGCCAGCAGGTAAGCGATCTGATGGACACCGAGCCTGTCTGGACGCGCGTCGATGACGAACAGGAAGAGGCCGCGCGCTTGATCGCGCGCTATGACCTGCTGGCCTTGCCGGTGCTGGATGCGGAAAACGGGCTTGTCGGCATCGTGACGGCCGACGACGCCATGGATGTCTCGCAAGACGAAGTTACCGAGGATTTCTACAAGGGCGCAATTGTTCAGCCGCTCGAGATCTCGGTCTCGGAAGCCACGATCACGATGCTCTACAAGGCGCGGATTTTCTGGCTGGTATTGCTTGTGTTCGGAAACATCTTCTCGGGGGCAGGGATTGCCTATTTCGAGGACACGATCGCCGCGCATCTGTCGTTGCTCTTTTTCCTGCCCCTGCTGATCGCCTCGGGCGGCAATGCCGGCACTCAATCGGCCACGCTGATGGTGCGCGCGCTCGCGACGGGCGATGTGCGGCCGGCGGATTTCGGAACGCTCCTGTCGCGCGAAGTCGTGATTGCGCTGTCGTTGGGGCTGACCATGGCAGTGGCGGTGTCCTTCATCGGGGTCTGGCGCGGAGGACCTGAGATCGCGCTGGTCGTGGCGCTCGCGATGGTGTCGATCGTGCTCATGGGGGCGCTCATCGGGATGTGCCTGCCCTTCATCTTCGCCAAGCTGAACCGAGACCCGGCGGCAGCCTCGGGCCCGCTCGTGACCTCGATCGCGGATGTGCTGGGCGTGTTGATCTATTTCACGTTGGCCGCGCAACTCCTGAGCCTCTGAGCAGGAACTCTGGCGCTCCTTGCATTCGGCGGCGGACCCCACTATCCCGCAGCCTGACAGGATGAGCGTGCGCACAAGGGGCAGGGCATGGATGCAATAGCAGAGCTTCGCGGCAAATATCTTCACCAGATCCGCGCGGCAGCTGATGCGGCGGCCCTCGAGCAGGTCCGCCTCGCGGCGCTCGGCAAGAAGGGCGAGATCAGCCAGCAGATGCGCAGCCTCGGCCGGATGAGCGCCGACGAGCGCCAGACCGCTGGCCCGGCGCTGAACGAGCTGAAATCCGAGATCGACGCCGCGCTCAAGGCCCGTCGCGCGGCGCTGGAGGATGCGTCCCTCGACGCGCGGCTGCAGGCGGAATGGCTTGACGTAACGCTGCCCGGCCGACCGCGCCCGCGCGGTACGATCCATCCCGTCAGCCAGGTGATGGACGAGTTGACGGCCATCTTTGCCGATATGGGTTTCTCGGTAGCCGAAGGCCCGCAGATCGAGTCGGATTGGTACAATTTCGACGCGCTCAACATCGCGCCCGAGCACCCGTCGCGGCAGGAAATGGACACGTTCTACATGCATCGAGACAGCGGCGACAATCGCCCGCCGCATGTGCTGCGCACCCACACGAGCCCAGTCCAGATCCGCGCGATGCAGGATCGCGGCGCGCCCTTGCGCGTGATCGCGCCAGGCCGTGTCTACCGGATGGACATGGACCAGACCCACACGCCGATGTTCCATCAGGTCGAGGGTCTGGCGATCGATCGCGACATCACCATGGCGCAACTCAAATGGGTGCTCGAGGAGTTCTGTCGGGCCTTTTTCGAGCTTGATGCGGTTGAGCTGCGCTTCCGCGCGAGCCATTTTCCCTTTACCGAACCGTCTGCCGAGGTCGATATCCGGTGCTCATGGGAGGGTGGCCAGCTCAAGCTCGGCGAGGGCGATGACTGGCTGGAAATATTGGGCTCGGGCATGGTGCATCCGCATGTGCTGCGCTCGGGCGGGATTGACCCCGAGGTCTGGCAGGGCTTCGCCTTCGGCATGGGCATCGACCGGATCGCGATGCTGAAATATGGCATCCCGGATCTGCGTGCCTTTTTCGAGTCGGACCTGCGTTGGCTGCGCCATTATGGCTTCGCGGCGCTTGACCAGCCCTCGCTCGCTGCCGGCTTGAGCCGCTAGGTGCTTGCGCACCCAAGTGGCGCCTGGCTTTTCAAGGGCCGCTTGACGTAAAAAGCCCCCCGCATCGCGGGGGGCTTTCATGAATGCGAGGTTGTTTCAGCAGCTGTAATACAGCGCGTACTCGATCGGGTGGGGCGTATGCTCGTAAGCATAGACCTCTTCCCATTTCAGATCGATATAGGCCATGATCTGGTCCTTCGTGAAGACATCGCCGGCCAGCAGGAATTCGTGATCGGCCGCGAGCGATTCCAGGGCCTCGCGCAGGCTTGCGCAGACAGTCGGGATGCCTTCCAGCTCTTCGGGCGGCAGGTCGTACAGATCCTTGTCCGAGGCAGGGCCCGGGTCGATCTTGTTCTTGATCCCGTCGAGCCCAGCCATCAGAAGGGCCGCAAACGCAAGATAGGGGTTCGCCGACGGATCGGGGAAGCGTGCTTCGACGCGCTTGGCCTTAGGGCTTTCAGTCCACGGGATCCGGATGCAGCCCGAACGGTTGCGGGCTGAATAGGCGCGCAGCACGGGTGCCTCGAAGCCGGGGATCAGGCGCTTGTAGCTGTTCGTCGACGGGTTGGTGAAGGCGTTCAGGGTCTTTGCATGCTTGAGCAGCCCGCCGATGAACCACAAGGCTTCCTGGCTCAGATCAGCATATTTGTCGCCCGCGAACAGGGGCTTGCCGTCTTTCCAGATCGACATGTTCACATGCATGCCAGTGCCGTTGTCGCCCTTGACAGGCTTCGGCATGAAGGTCGCGGTCTTGCCATAGGCATCGGCCACGTTCTTGATGACATACTTGTATTTCATCAGCTCATCGGCCTGCTTGGTCAGCGAGCTGAAAATCAGGCCTAGCTCGTGCTGGGCCGAGGCAACTTCGGTGTGATGCTTGTCGACCTTCATTCCCATGTCTTTCATGGTGGTCAGCATCTCAGAGCGCATGTCCTGATTGGCATCGGTCGGGTTCATGGCGAAGTAATGGCCTTTCACCCCGGGCCGGTGACCCATATTGCCCGTGTCGAAATCGGTATCGGTGTTCCAGGCGGCCTCTTCGGCATCCACCTCGAAGCTCACCTTGTTGATCTTGTCGCTGAACTTGACATTGT